>JAPLJE010000572.1:0-4323 GCA_026388755.1 Deltaproteobacteria bacterium
GGTCGATAATGTCGTCAAAACAAAATAAGACAGCTTCATAAAGGAAGGCCGGAATAGGGTCGTCAGCAGTAGTTTTGATCTTTAAAGGCGTTGTTAACGTGTCTTTTCAAGAACCTCACGGATTTTGGAAGAAAAGCGATAAATATCATATGGCTTTTGAATAAAGCTGTTGCATCCCAGCTTTGAAATCCTGACGGCTTCCTCCGACAGACTGTATCCGCTGGAAACGAGTACCTTCAAACCCGGCTGGATTTGGTTCAGCAGATTAAACGTTTCAGTGCCGTTCATTTCGGGCATGATCATGTCGAGAATCGTCAAATGAATCTCGTCCTTTTTTTCCATGAATAATTCAATGGCTTCTTTACCACTTTTTGCTAAAATTACCTTGTAATTCAATTTGTTAAGCATCTCAGTGACAACCTTAAGCATAACGGCCTCATCATCGACAAGCAGTATGGTTTCATCTCCCTTGTACAGCTTTTCTTCATGGATGGCTCTTTCCTTTTGAGGGGCTTTTGCAGAGACCGGCAAGTGGATGATAAAATCACTGCCATAGCCAATTTTACTCTCAACATCGATAAAACCGCCGTGAGATTTAACAATGCCATAAGCTGAGGCAAGGCCAAGGCCCGTTCCCCGCCCCATCTCCCTGGTTGTGAAAAAAGGCTCAAAAATCCTTTGCTTCGTTTTCTCATCCATCCCGATGCCGGTGTCTTTCACACTGATTGTGACATATTTGCCGGGTTTGAAAAAAACTTTTTGAGCTTCGGTTTTGTCAAGGTTACGGTTTTGAGTTTCAATATCAATACGTCCTCCTCCCGGCATGGCTTGTGCGGCGTTGAGATAAAGATTGAGAAGTACCTGCTCAATTTGCCCCTGGTCAATTTCCACCGTCCAGATGTTGGGTTCCAACCTGGTGGTTAATGCAAGCTCCTTTTTTGTGCGGCCAAACATTCGAGAACTTTTGATGATCAGCTCATTTATGTCGGTGGGCTTGATTTCGTATTTCCCCCCCCTTGCAAACCCCAGTAATTGCCTGGTAAGGTCCGCACCGCGAACAACATAGTGCTCAATATTCTTCAGCCTGTCATAGTGGTGGTGACTTGCCTCGGTATCTAACAGCATCAGGGAAGCATGTCCCTGAATGCCCATCAGCAGATTATTAAAATCATGGGCGATGCCGCCGGCAAGGGTCCCGATCGCTTCCATCTTCTGCGCATGTTGGAGCTGGCTCTCAAGTTCCGCTTTTTTTGCTTCCGCTAGTTTTCTTTCTTCTATTTCCTGCCATAGTCGACGATTTGAATCCCATAATTCCAATTCTGATTTTTTAAGCTCTGTGATGTCTCTGAAAGTTCCCACAGCACCGGTGACATTTCCATCAGAATCGATATTTGGTGCGCCGCTCATGTGAAACAACCGTTCCGTGCCATCTTTGTGCAATATTGAGCCGTAAAAATCGACGATTCTTTGTTTTTGATCCCTGATTAGTTTAAAGACATGGATAAATCGTTTGATATCTTCTTTTTTAACAAAATCGATAAAGCGTTTTCCTTCCACCTCTTCTTCTCGATGTCCCAGGATTCTTTCCCAGGCAGGATTGACATAAGCAAATTGATATCGCTCTGCTTCAACTGTCGCTTCGAGCGATGGTTATCCACGGCCAGAATGCCCTCAGACTTGCCTTCATAGACAATTGGAACGCAAATAAATGATTTTACATTTATTTTTTTAACAAATTCGCGACTTCTTTCCGAAATATCTTTCATAACTTCTTTAAAATCGTTTATTAAATAAGGCTGTTGCTGTTTAAAGGAAAGGATAAAAGGCCCTCTGGATTTTGGATTGTCCAGATGAAACTCCGTGCTTTTTAGCAGAGCTTCTTCATCCGGGTTGTATCCATAGCCGACTCTGTATACCAGGCGAGTTTTTCCCCTATTGGCCAGCATGATTAATCCACGATCAAAATTCAATCGCTTTTCAATCGTTGCCATCGTGAATTTAAGGAGGTTATCGATGTCCAGAATATTGGAGGCTGCCTGGCCGATTTCCTGAACCATCATGGCATTGTTATATCTTGCATTGATCTCATCCAGAAGGTTACTTGCCATATTGCCATGATCTTTAAAAGTTGATGCCAGCTCACTTTTTTCCAGATGAACCTGATACAGGGAGATGCCCATCACGGCCAAAATCACTGACAAGATGGCAGAAGAACTGTAAATGCTCGGCAGGGTGAAAAAAAAGAATGGACAGATGATTAAACAGAGAAGGTAGCTGTAGTTCGTGATCCTTTTCCAGACAAACGAGGGTGTTGCCTTCCAGGTGATCGTGTAAACGCAACGGTCACCGGTAATATGCATACAGGTTATATGCTCAATCTTGGCCAGTTCACTTGTGAATAACTTGGCGATCCCTTCAAAAGTTCCCAACCGGTTCTCACATTGGTAAGGCTTTTCTGTAACACCTGGATTCTGGATAGCAGTTACTTCGACTTGACTCTGTCCAATTTTTCTGGTTTCCATAGTCGAGCCCCTGCTCATGTGGGGATAAATTTTCCCCAGAACAGTATAGGCGGCGGACGGAGTCGTAAATCCCAGGGCGTATTGTGATACGGCACCTGCTGCTTTGGTAAAAGGCATATGTTGCCCGGCTTTTCTGGCAATATCCGGATCTTCTGCTGTTTTTACAAGGATTTCATAAAATCGGTCAACCTGTGTTTGAGTCAGCCAGTGTCCCTCATCCTCAAGCTGGTAAGTCGTAATCCCGGCGTAATCCAGAATTGGAATCATATCAAGATGAGGATGGTATTTACTTATATATTCAGCAAAACTCTTGATGATTCTTGTATTATATAAAGGGGTGTCTTTCATTTATCATCAATCCAGTTTTGCTGCTGTCAGTTGTACTTCATCCTGAATTTTTTTTGCACATAATCCATGAATTGATTCATATAACACATATTCAGAATCCAAAGCTGGTAGCGCTTTTCATGAGAAATCCCGGTTGATTCAATATCAGAGGCAGGATAAAGGAGGAGAGTGACCTTGTCAAGGTTGTACACACTTCCCAATTTTGACACTAAAACAGAAAACAGTTCCGGGGGAAATCCCGATGGATCGGTAGTCAGCACTTTTATGCAATTCAGGAGATTTGACATATTGATCACTATATCAGATTGATCAACGATAAAAACAGCCTTAAGATGATTCTGATACATTAACGAATAATTCCGACATCTTCTTAAAAAACCGAGGCGTTCAAAAACTTTCTCAAGGGACTCGTTGCCAGGAGCAGATCTTCCTAAATTCAAGATATTCATCAAAAGGCCTCTGGAGTGATGATTGTAAAATTGTTCCAGTTCCCATAAATCAAGAGGCGTGCTCTCCCTTAACAGCCATTCCTGGGGAAGGTCCTTCTCAGGAGATGTAACAGGCAGTGTCAGATATGTAAAAAGATCCAACGAACAGGCTTGAGGGTTGTTAAAATCCCTTGCAAAGCCCCCAAAGACTCGGTCAGGAAATTTATTTTCAGGACGGAAATAACAGATAGAATAATCCATTTGCGCCGAAGATAATTGATACATGCCATTTGCAAAAAGCATAATCTGCCGTAATACGACAAAACCTGCAAGCTTGTTTTCAATTGACCTGGCAGCATGGTGCTGAATGAGCCAGGTGCGTTCATAGGCTCTGATCATGGATATATGTCCATAAATCCGCCCGTTTTTTTCGTAGGTAATGTGCCTGGCGATTTCAGGATTATCCTGATAGAGCTTCCGGTAAGTTTCTATAAAATTTTTTCGATGCGCCTGGCATATATTATATTTCTCGGGATAAATAAATCCTGCCTGAAAAAAGAATTCCCAGAGGGCATCCATATCAACCTCTGTTGAAACAGAGATCTTAGGGTCTGCATTGATACTGAGAATGTGGTTGATGCGACTGTATGAATGGATATCCATATCCAGAATGGCGAAGCCATAATGAATGTTGTTCTCTTCGATCTGCCGGTAGATGATCTGTGCCACGCAATTGGCAATGGAGATACCGGCAAGATGAATTGAAATATGGGGGATCGTCATGCCCGGGAAGAATATCACATCATCAGGTTTGTCGCGGATGGAAAATCCCGTTGAAGAGATGTCAAAGACATCTCTTTGAATTTTTTTCTTATTGAAAGGATGGACAAACACTGCTGTCAGGGGTGGATTGATTTGCCGTCGGGGGTTGCGATTTTTTTTTGCTGGAAAGCGGCTGATATGATGGTCTTCCGTGGCGAATACGATTTCCTTTGAGATATCATTATTGATTTGCCAGCGGACAC
>JAPLJE010000572.1:4388-6567 GCA_026388755.1 Deltaproteobacteria bacterium
GAGCATCAGGATTAAACCAGCTATTATGATTAATTGCTTCCGAACTTGATTTGATACGTATGGCTGCGGGGCTGAAGTCTATCAGCTCTCCCGTTACTACGAAATCGCTTTGTACCAATTCAGCCAAGATGTCCCTGCAAGGATACCTCTGAGACTGGCGCTGATTCAGGGCATAACTTTTATCGGGCAATTGGATGGTGAAGCTGTTGTTGTCACTTCTCAACACGTTAAGGGGAACCATGATCAGGAATGGATTGTAGATGATGAACAGAAAAAGGGAATGGTGTGATTCCAATTTGTATTGAAAATAGGATTCGTCCCATCGGCAGGTCAATTGATTTCCGAGACAAGGTTCGGGATGTGCTTTTACGAGCAGACTGTTTTGATAGATCGGATGCTTCAAGAGAATAAACAGCGGGCTGCCTTTGAAATGAAGATGATTGATCATGTTGATCAGTTTTACCTGATCGATCGCCTTTGCAGTCTCGAAAGTTTTGAGCAGATCAACATGCTGAAAAAAACGTGGGGGCGCGAATTGGTTTTCCTCACAGCGATTCTCATTGGCTTCAACATCCATTCGAATGCGTTTCCTGTCTCTTTGAATCTCTTTGAATATGTGATAAACTATTATTTTGTTGAAAAATATACTAATGGAGCTTGTGCGTCAATATAAATAAACCACAATATATTGTGTACATACTGATCAATTCCTGTTTTTGGATCTCAGAGTGCCTTATAATTTCGAAGTGTTTTAATTTATATTTAGGAGATGACTTGTTTTGAGAGAAGAAGAGATGGAAGCCCTTAGACAATTACTGAAGACCTCTGATGTTTATTTAATGGAAAATGCTGAGGAATCATTTAGGCTAGAGATCAAGACAGACCCGGAAGCGGTTCGGCAACAGGCCCAGTGGTGTGGTGTCAAGCCGGGACTGAGGGTGCTTGATGTCGGATGTGGCTCTGGGAAAACCACCTCTATTCTTCATGAAATGGTGCAGCCGGGAGGAAGCGCTGCCGGGATTGATTTTTCGACAGATCGTATCTCTTATGCAAGAACGCATTATGGCCAGGAATCCGGAATTGATTTTTCCGTCTGCAATTTTAAGGAGCCATTAAAGGGTCTTGGTCAATTCGACCTGATCTGGATTCGATTTGTCCTGGAGTATTTTCTGGCTGAAAGTCAGGATATTGTAAAAAATATCAATCAAGTGCTGAAACCCGGAGGCGTACTCTGCTTGCTTGATCTTGATTACAATTGCCTCAGCCATTATGAACTGCCCCCGATGATTGAAAATCTGCTGTCAAGGATCATGAACAGGCTGGAAGAAAAATTCAACTTCGACATCTATGCCGGTCGAAAACTGTATTCATATTTATACGATCAAGGTTATCAGCATATCCAGGTTAACCTTATGGCGCACCACTTGTTTTTTGGCTCGATTAAAGCCGGTGACGTTTATAACTGGATGAAGAAGATTGAGGTTAATGCAAACAGGTTCATGGATTTATTTGATGATTATCCTGGCGGATATGAAGTTTTTGTTGACGATTTTAATAAATTTTTAATTGACCCGCGGCGTTTTACCTATACGCCTTTAATCATGTGCAAGGGGATGAAACCCATGGATTTTTGATTCCAAAAAGAAATTTTGGGTGAAGTCCACATACAAGCCATCCGTATATTTCCTAAAATTGGGTATAGAGTCGGCATTGAAAAGATTTATCCGGACATCTCTCAAACAGTGCCACCCGGCGTGAGCCTGATAGAAGTCGCCCGCACACTGCAGGAAGGCAAGAACAAGCTGGAGGTATTCCGGCAGAAACATAAGGCGTTTGCGATGCCCGAGCAGAAGTCCCGGCTCATCCAGCAGCGGTCAGCTATAGACAATGCCATCAAGGCCGCGCAGACCCAGAGATAGGATCTCCAGCAGAAACTGTTCCCGCTGGAGGCCCAGACTCGCCAGGTGACCCACAGTCCCTTCCGGCCGAGTCCGTGTAAAGATCCAGCTTGATGCGGAATCACAGCTGATTAACCTTATAGACGGTTATCGTACCTTCGATTCCCTTTATGGTCACCGGAGGAAGGGCTTCAGACTGAAAATCCGAAAACACCTTGTCCCGGGTGCCGCTGCAGATCAGGATTTCTCCGGCCTTTGCCAGGCGCTGCAGTCTTGACGCC
>JAPLJE010000118.1 GCA_026388755.1 Deltaproteobacteria bacterium
AACAGGATAAGCAAAAGGTCGGAGCGGAGAAAAAAAAGAACTACCGAAATGGAAGCAGCCGTCAGATAGGCGTTGGCACAGAAGGCCTGCCAGACATTCACCACCCTCTTCTCTTTTCCAAAAAGCTTGATCACGTCATAAAACGGCTGAAACAAAGGCGGGCCGATTCGGGACTGGAAGCGCGCGGTGAGAATCCTGTCAAGACCGGCTATCAAACCGCCGAGCAGGGGGCCGGCAGCCAGGCCGGCAAGTATCAGCAGAATACCCTGGCTTGTTGTCATAGCGCACCTCCCACAATCAGGGTCAGCAGCACGCCGGCAGCCAGGTTGATCCAGACCGTCAGCTTCCTTTCGCCGAATATGTTCGAAAGATAGTAATTTCCGGCCTCTGCTTTAACCAGTTGGTTCATGGGTCCCATAAAGACTCTATGCTCTGCTGTCTGAATGCCGCTCAGATAGGGCTCGCAAACACGCGCCTTTGTCGCCCCTCTGACAGCCCAAATCGATTGCAAAAAACCCAGGACAGCGATCAGGCAAAGGGGTAAGGCGGCAAAAACTCCGTAAGAATTCTCCAGAATTCCGTCATTCAGAGTATAGGGCGGAACGTAATTCAGGCTCATCGAAGGGGTGAACAACCCCGCGTACAGCCAGGGCACTGCAATGCTCAGAATCCCTGCGCCTGCGCAAAGCGATAATAAAGCAGCCCAGGTAACCACAGGCTGTTTCTCGAGCTTGAACCTTCCTGCAAACGGATCACTCATCAGCGTTCCCGCCCACCGGGCCCAGTACATGGCAGTCAGTGCGCTGCCAATGGCCGTCAGGATGATGACAAAAATATTCCTGGCAGCAGCCTCTATGGCCATCCATTTGCCAAGGAGCAGGCCAAACGGGGGCATGATCATCATCACAACACCCATCACCGTAATGAGCGCTGTCAGGGGCATTTTGGAATATAATCCGCGCATGTCTTCGATATCGCGGCTTTCAATATGCTGCTCGATCGTACCCACACAGAGAAAAAGCAGTGCCTTGATGATGGCGTGGAAAATAATGAGCAGGATTGCGGCGGTTATGGACTCCGGAGTATTGATGCCAGCGCAGGCGAAGATAAGCCCCAGATTGCTGATGGTGGAATAGGCCAGCACTTTTTTGCCGTTGCTCTGCCCAACCGCCAGCCCGGCAGCGGACAAAAAGGTGAATGCGCCAAAAAGGGCGACGCACTGACTCAAAAAACTTCCCTGCATGGCCGGAGCCAGTCGAAGCACCAGGTATACACCGACCTTGACCATGGTGCTCGAATGCAAAAGGGCGGAAACCGGTGTCGGCGCGACCATGGCGCCTACCAGCCAGCTTTGCATGGGAAATTGAGCGGATTTGGTGAACGACGCAAAACAAAGAAGCGCCAGCGCCAGAAAGGAAAGTCCGGCGCCGGGAGGCGTGCGGATAATCTGCTGCATGTCGATACTGCCAAGGCCCTGGTAGATCATCATCAGCGCCACAATGAAAGCCAGACAGCCCAAACTGTTCATCCATAACGCCCTTACGGAATTCCGGATGGCCTTTTCATTTCCGTCATGCCCGATGAGCAGAAACGAGCAGAGTGTGGTGGCTTCAAAGAAGAAGTGGATAACGGTCGTATCATTTGACAGCACCAGACCGTTCATGGCGCCCAGAAAAAACAGCATGACAAAGAAAAAGCGAGGCTGCCGGGATGTTGACAGATGCAGATGTTCTTCGTGGTTTTTCATATAGGGAAGGGCTTGAAAGCAGATGATCGATCCGATGATGGAAATGATCAGAACCATGATGAGCGAGAGGTTGTCACAATAAAAAGCCTGCGTGGCCGGGTGTCCCTGGATCATGAAAACCTCGAACCAAGTCACCAGAACAATCTGCAAAGCAGCCGGAACGATGACCAACAGGCTGCGGTGCTTGAATCCAAAATACAGGATGGCAAACATCAGAATGAAGTCCGGAATCTGAATGAGGCCGTGCACATCAAGGCCGAAAACGGTTTGAGGTGTAAACGCGAAGGGAACATGGGAAATCAGGAGCACTGAGCTTGCGATCAGAATGCAGCCGGTTGCCAGAACGGTGAATGACCTAAGTCGGCTGGATATGGGCAAAAAGCAGCACAGCGCAGCCAGAAACGGTAACAGGATAAGGATGTAAGTAAGCTCTTGCATGGTATTTATATCCTCATTAATCTGGGGATCAGGCCACAGCAGGAACGCCAGCCGGCGCACCAAGCCGATACAATACGTGAAGAACTACTTCTTTAAAGACCGCCTTTTTTCGTATTTATTAAATCATGATAAAAATGAAAAAGCAAAAAAAATAACGGGCTGCCGCGTTTATTCTTGATAATCAAGTAGCGCATCGATACTGGAAATCAATTGATCATCGGTGCTGTGCTTGAGTACGATTGCCCTTGCAGGACATTCTGAAACACAGATTCCACACCCCATACATGCTGACGGAGGAATCTCCGATACGCCTTCTCTATTAATAAACGGCGCCCCATAAGGACATACGCGTGAGCAAACCAAACACGCGGCGCATTTGTCCGGATCAACTTCCGCTATTGCCGCGGAAGTTGTCATCATCTCCTTGCACAGAATTTTCATGGCTTGCTGCCCAGCGCTTTTGGCCATGGTAATGGACTCTTCAATAAATCTGGGACTGTGGGCCAATCCCGCCAGAAAAATCCCGGAGGAAGCAAATTCCACCGGCCTTAATTTTACATGGGCTTCCAGAAAGAAGCCCTCGTCGGTCGTCGGCAGTTTCAGGAGACGGGCGATCTGTCTGGAGCCTTCATCAGGCCGAATTCCGGCGCTTAAAACCACGAGATCGGGTTCGACACGAAAGTCCTGGTGAGAGCTTCGATCCGTGAAATCGACGATCAATTTGCCGTCAACATCATAAACCATAGGTTTTTCTTCTGGCATATACCGGAAGAAAAGAACGCCTTCCTGTCTAGATTTTAAATAATAGAGTTCTTTAAATCCAAAGGTTCTGATATCCCGGTATAATACGATGACCTTAGCTCCGGGATTCATCTCTTTAAGTTTGATACTGTTTTTCACGGCTGCGGAACAGCACACCCGGCTGCAATAGGAAAAGTCCGGCTCGCGTGATCCGACACACTGGATCATCACGACGCTGTTGAGCTGTTGCGCCCAGGACGGATCTTCCACGATGCGTTTTGAGAGCTCGATCTGGGTCAGTATCCGTTCATCCTTTCCGTAAAGATATTCCCTGGGTTCATACGGCTGGCCTCCGGTAGCGGCAATGACCGCTCCGTACTGAATATCGACCGGCCCATCCTCCGTTTGAACGGTTCCATTAAATGCTCCCGAATGTCCGCTATGGGATACAAGCCTGCTGTTTAAATAAACTGAAATGTTCGAATGGTGGACGACTCTTTCCAGTAGATAGCGGATCAACCTTGCCGGGGAATTTCCTTCCAAAGTAAATTTCAGGTTTCTTGCAAAACCGCCAAGATGATCGCTTTTTTCAACAAGA
>JAPLJE010000213.1 GCA_026388755.1 Deltaproteobacteria bacterium
TTGCGAATGCTTCAGGACCTGAAAACACATTCGGCTTATCAACGTCATGTCATAGGATGCCTGCTGCCGCTCACAGGAACTTATGAAGCCTACGGGAAAAAAGCGCTGAAAGGAATTGAGCTGGCTCAAAATCAGTTTGCCTTGCTCAACCCCGACCCGCCACTGACCGTACTCATTAAAGACACGGAATCGGACCCTCAGAAAACCATTGCGGCAGTTAAGGAGCTGGCTGAATCCGGCGTCGCTGCCATCATCGGCCCTGTAGCTACTGCTGATATCGCCGCGTCAGAGGCGCAAAAATATGGCATTCCGATTATCACTCTGACCCAGAAAGATCAAATCACCCGAATCGGAACCTCGGCTTTCCGGAACTTCATGACGCCTGGAGCCCAGACAGATGCCCTGGTATCTTTTACCGTAAAGAAACTCGGTCTGAGCCGTTTTGCAATTCTTTATCCCGATGAACCTTATGGCAATAATTTCATGAACCTTTTCAAGGATCAGGTGGAATCGGCAGGAGGCCGTGTGGTTGCGATGCAATCGTATGATCCCACGCAGACCGATTTCAGGGAAACCCTGCAAAAGCTTTCAAGCCGGTATTCCCCTTCAAGCCGGTATTCCCCTGTTCCCGATGATTCAAAGTCGTCTGGAGCCGGCAAACGCATGGAGCCGGCCCAAGACGCAACCCATTCGCCTTCCGAAGAAATTGAAGCGCTTTTTATTCCGGATTCACCTCAAAAACTGGCCGTTATCGTCCCCCAGCTGGCATATGGCAATCTCCGTCCGTCTTATCTGCTGGGGACCAACCTGTGGCATTCTCCCAAACTGATTCATACAGGCGGGCCATCGGTTCAAGGCAGCATTCTGCCGGACGGTTTTTTTGCGGAAAGCAAATCTGAAACCGCACAGCAGTTTGTTCGGATATTTCAAAATGCCTACAAGGAACCCCCCGGATATATCGAAGCGGTTTCTTATGATACGGCAATGATGATGTTTCACATTGTCAGCAACCCGAATACTCTTTTTCGCAGTTCAATTATAAAAGAACTTCTCAGACCCGATGGCTATTCAGGCGTTACGGGTAATTTTCACTTCAATAAAGACCGGGAAGTTCAGAAAAAATTGTTTCTGCTCCAGATCAAAGGCGAAGAATTTGTTGAAATCACCGCACCCTGAAAAAGGGGGAACGCCTTTTTTGAACCCAGCTTGTCTGGGCTATATGGGATTAACATCCGGGCTGTTTTTGTTTGCTTTGCCCTATGCCCTGTTATACACGAAACTGACCGATCGTTACCGCAGCTCCATTTCACAGCGCATCGGCATTTATCCTCATTTAAATCTGCCTGTCACGCGTTCTCCACGAATATGGCTTCACGCAGTTTCAATGGGAGAGGTGAATGCAGCCGTCCCCATCATCGAGGCGATTCAGACACTGGCGCCCCGCTGCACCATTATCCTTTCCACCACAACTGAACATGGGCAGGAGCTTGCAAAAACCAGGCTACCCTCCGATGTTGTATGCATTTATGCCCCCATTGATTTTATTCTTTCCGTGACAAATGCCCTCAGACAAATGAAACCCGACCTGCTGGTCTGTCTTGAAACCGAACTGTGGCCAAACTGGTTGATGGTCGCTCACCACATGGGAATAAAAACAGCCATTGTTAATGGTCGGATTTCAGGAAGGGCCATCAAGCGGTATAGGATGATCCGGCCGCTGATGAAAGAAGTGCTTGGCAGCATGAACGTCTTCAGCATGATTCAGGAGATTGACGCAAAAAGGATTCGTGAAATCGGAGCACCACCTGAGAAAATACGGGTCAATGGCAATGCAAAATACGATCTTTTGC
>JAPLJE010000337.1 GCA_026388755.1 Deltaproteobacteria bacterium
GAAAGATGTCGCATTTTTTACAAGTGACGAAATAAAGATGGACGTTTCATGGTAAATGGGCTGCAGAGTCATTTTTGAATAGATCCTGCATCTGGCTGGGGATTGCCGGGGTCTCGATGGTTTCCTGTGCTTTTCCGTCTGGCAGTTGCAGGGTGAGTGAGCGGGCATGCAGCGCCAGCCGGTCAAAGGCAAAATTCCGTCGAAGGTAGTTTATGGCCCTCGTTGATCCGTAGCGGGCGTCGCCGACAACCGGATGGCCCGCCAATTTGGCGTGCCGCCGGATCTGATGCGTGCGGCCGGTCAGAAGCTCGATTGCCACCATCGTATAATGGGCGCTGTGGTCAAGAACCCGAAAGCGTGTCTGGCAGTCCTTCCGGTTTCCGGTGCCTTCGGGATGAAGGCGTCCGCCCGCGGTTTCTGAAAGAGACCATCCCCATGTTCTCCACGGGTCGTTATCTTCCGGTTTTTTCAGCCGGCCATGCAGGATGGCGACATATTCCTTTTTAATTTGACGGGATTCAAATTGATTTGAAAAAAATCGAAATGACTCCCGGTTGCCTGCCAATAGAATGATGCCGCTGGTCTCCTTGTCCAGGCGATGAACCGGATGGATGCCAAAATCCGGGTCTATATCCATCTGTCCCTTAAGCGCCGCATTTTTTTGGATTTGGGCCAATGTCAGGGAACAAAGATCCCGGCCTGCAGCGTTGTGAACCGTCAGGCCCGCGGGTTTGTCAACCACTATCCAGCTCCTCCCCAAGGCCAGCACAGGAATCTGAAACTCTCCGGAATCAATTGTGATCATTTGTAATCCTTAATTGGACCGGGACTGACGGTAATACCACTGGAGCTGATCCGGACTGCTGTCCTCGTCCACATTCTCTTTTGCTATTTTCTTCTTTCCTCCGGATGGCTGCAGTACTTCTTTCAGCTTCCATACCCCATCCAGGCGGCCGAACGTCCAGTATTCCTCAAAGGGCGTTACATCTTCCTGGCCGCTCCAGACTTCATCGCCTTTACGAAGAATTCTCTGGGCGTGTGCGCTGATTCGGGCCGTAAATTCATCCTTGGCGGGTTCCGCGAAGTTCTGAACCAGAATCAGCTCGGCCTTCCGCACGCAGAGATTGCGGTACTCGACCCGTAACCCCTCCGATTGCCACTGGATGAGTTGCTTTTGAAGACTCTCCGCAACTTCCGGGAACAGATCGGCAACCGGCACCTGGCCGGGATCCGCGGATTCCCTGGCAAGGTAAAGATCCATAAAAACCTGACGCGCCCGCTCTATCATTGAATTTCGGTTCCAGAGCTTGTCGGTCTGAGCCAGAAAATTCAGCATGCGATCAATGCGCGTTGCTTTCTTTTCAACGCTCTTTTCAAGCCAGGGACCGGCGGCGCCACTTTTCCCGGCTGCTTCCGCGTATATCCCCTTGATCGTATCGTCCGTCAGTCCGTCAGCATTTCGGCAAAGTTTTCATTCTTCAGCACATCCGACTCACCGGCCTGTTCAATTTCCCTGAGGAGCCAGGCTCCGTCAGAAAAATGGAACGTCCAGAATTCCTGAAATGAGGCAGGTGCATGATCCCCGCGCAGGAATTTCCCGGTGCGGTCATCGACGTAGTAATCGCGAGCCATTGCTGTAATCAGGGCGGCAAATTCCCGTTGGTCCGCTTTTTCGGTGTATCGGACGTGGACAAGATCAATTTGTTTTATCGTGAGCTTTTCGATGCGCTTGATCTCATGATTGCGGACAAGTCCCTGGAGTTGAGCCGTTTGCTGGGCGAACAAATCATTCATGAGAAGCGGCGCCATGGGGCTGAACTCCCGTTTTTCCCAGCACTCCTGGAGCTTGCGAAAAGTGGTTTCGGCCAGTTGCCGCAATTCCTCCGGAGATACCGAAGGGTTCTGTTTGCTGAGAAATGAGAGGAGTTTTTCGGTCTTTGCCGCCTTTGGCGTGATGGCTCTTCGATCATAGATAAAGTCAAGATTTTGTTTTTTGTCTGGTCTCCTGATGATCATGATAAGGATCACGACGAAGAACGCGATGAAAAAGAAAAAAACAATAAATGCAATCACGGAATCCCCGGAAGAACCGCTGCTTCCGCTTCCAGAGCTGGAGTGACTGGAGCTTGAGCTGGAATGACTGGATCCGCCGCCGCCCCCGCCTTTGTTATGGACCGCAAGATGGTCCACAAAAAAGGTATTGGGATAGTCTGTCTGGAGGTTGAAAACCTCGGCTGATTCCCGGACCGTCTCAATGGAAACAATCCGCAGGCCGGTTAAGGATTGCCCATCCCAGGCAATGATCCGGTCTCCGGCACGGAGTGCCTCAAGGGTCTTGAATCTGCCGTCTCCGATGTAAAACGGATGATCCGCAGTCACCCGAAGCATCTGCCGATCTGTTTTCAGAACGACGAATTCATCGACCGTTCGGCGAAGAACCGATTGCACCCTTGTGTGAACCAGTTGACCGTCCGGCGTAAAGGCCAGCAGTTCTTCTCCTGCCTGGACCGTGCTGATGGGAAGCTGCGTTCCATCCGGTTTCAGGACCATGCCTTCGGCCAGAAAACATCCCTTGTTGTGAACGACAAATCCGGAAGAAACAAACGTTCCAGCCGGACTGACCATCAGATTAAAGGCCGGTCGTGTCGCCGGTACAGTATGGATGGAATGGATCTGCGCTTCAAAAATCATCCCATCCCTTGCCAGGTAAACCGCATCGCCAATCTGGAGAAAACTCGCGATACGGAATTCTCCCTGCGCAATCATGAGGGGATGCTCCGCAGTCACCCTCAGCGTTTCACCGCCGGCCAGAATCTCCAGGAACATCTCCGGCTGAACAACCGTAACCCCTTGAACTTCCACTGCTTGCAGGCATCCGGCTGCAACGCCCATGACGTGATCGCCCGGCTGAAGCCTTTCGATGGCGGTTGAACCCGTCGGGGTCAAAACCTGGGTTCCTTCTTCGAGGCATCCACCACCGCCCCTTGCCCAGGAAGGATCCGGCCCGATAAATATGGCCAGCAACACGAAAAGCCCGATAGTCCATTTCATATGCTCAATCTTCCCATAGGCAGATGTTGAAACAAAAACCCCTTAATGCAGCGCAGCGATGGTTCCACCCAACACCGCGGCAGCCGCAACGATGCTCACGCCAAGAATGGCCGCAGCCACCACCCTTCCAAAATATTCGCCGACGGCTGCGTTTCCCCGTGCGATCTCCTTTTGTTCATCGATGTTCGGAGTCATTCGATCAATGAGCCCCGGAAGGATCAGAGTAGACGCAATCACCATCGCCATTCCGACCAAGCCGCCGACTAACGAAAAAACCATTGCCCAGCCGATGTTATAAATTGTTGTTGTCATTGAACCCTCCTTTATCTAAAATTTCACCTTCGGGGCCAGCTTTTCTTCTGCAGCGTCAACCTGGAAAAAGGCCTCGGGCTGAAAGCCGAACATATTGGCGATGAGATTACTCGGAAAAACTTCAACCCGATTCTTATACCGCATGGCCGTGTCATTATAATATTGCCGTGCAAAGCCGATTTTGTTCTCCGTGCCGGCCAGTTCTTCCTGAAGGGAAAGGAAATTTTCATTGGCCTTAAGCTGCGGGTAGGCCTCGGCCAAAGCAAAGAGCGAACGCAGACTGGATGAAAGAGCGTTTTCGACCTTTGCCTTTTCCTCCACGCTGCCGGTAAAGCTGATGGCCTGCTGCCTGGCATTGACAACGGCCTCAAGCGTCTGACGCTCGTGGCCGGCGTAACCCTTGACTGTTTCAATCAGGTTGGGAATCAGGTCATACCGACGCTTGAGCTGAACTTCAATCGAACTCCAGGCGCTCTTGACCTCGTTTCTTCCACGAACCAGCCCGTTATAAGCGCCGATCACCCAAAAAGCCGCCACTATCCCAATCACCAGGATAACGATTAACGATATCATCTGCCCTCCTCTGTTTTTCTTTTTCAGGCCCTGTGTTGATATGATGGCGTAAACGCGCCACGATCATATAGAATCATTGTGAAGTGATGGCATAAAACGCGCCATGGTCATTTTGAATCATTGTCTTCGTATCCGTATGCTTTGAAGATATCAAGGATTGTTTTGGTGGAATAGGATTCCTCTTTGTAGAGAAATGCCTTATTAAACGCGGTTGTAACTTCCGAAATCCTTTCGTATGCTTTGTTTATGCCTTCATTGAAAAAGCGCACATCTTCCATCAGCGCTTGCATCTGCTTCAGGATTTCCGGGGAGTTTTCCCCATTGGCGAGTTTTTCGATGAGCGCATCCAGAGAGCTTAAGTCTTGACCCAAGTCATCCTTTGACCCGCAAAGGGTCATCAGATGTGTGTTCAGGTAATGACACATACCGCCTGCCGTGTTGCGCATGACCCTGTTTCTCTGATCTTCCAGGGCTTTACTGATGTTGTGCACGATGCCCTCATGGCAGAGGAAATTGCCGGCATCGTCCATCTTTGCCCGTGAGGTGATGGCAACCTCGATGACCTCTCCCGCCTTGTTCCTGAACTTCACGTGCTTGCCTTCGACGTGGCCTTTCCCGTAAATTTCTTCGAGGAGTCGGACTCTTTCCGAGATGTCGACATAAAAGTCCGTCACGTTACTGGCGAGCGCCTCCGCCTTGCTCTCAAAACCAAGAAGTTTCAAGCCGGCATCATTGATATCGATGAAGCCCCCCTCCGCGGTGATGGTGAATGCCATGTCACTGGTTGATTCGAAGAAATCCTTGTATTTCGCCTCACTCTGCCTGAGGGCATCGATTGCTTTCTTCTCCTCGGTGATATCCCGGATCACGTGATCGATCCTTCGTATGGTCCCTTGGCTTGAATAGACGACATGTCCTTCATCAAAGACCCATCTGATTTTCTTGTTGCTGCCGATGATCCGGTACTGCGCGCCATCAAACTCGGCTTCAGAAAGATTATCATAGAATTGTCTGACTTTTCTGATATCGTCCGGATGGACGAAATCCAAGATATGACTCTGTCCGCTAATGAAATGCTTGAGGGGAACCCCGAATAATGCTTCGGCTGCGGGGTTTATGGATAGGATCTGATAATCATCAGGAGGCATGGAGACGACGACTTCATTCATGGAGTGGAGAATGCTTTCAAGCCGTCCCTTTATCTTTTGCAGCTCGATCCGGGTCTTGCGGCGTTCGGTGATATCCGTTAATGCACCGAGTATTGCCGGGACTCCGCCGCATGCCACGACACTGACTTTCATCATGATGATTGCTTCGCCATTCTCCTTTGGCATGATGAACTCGATCCTGTCGGAGATGCCTTCCGTGAATAGTTGTTCCGTGCAATAACGAGTCACTCTTTCCTGGTCGGCGGCGGATATGAAGCTGGAGAAAGCGGATTTGATAACCTGATCCGGTTTTCTCTGAGATATTTCATAAAACGCGTCATTTGCAAAGACAATAGTCCCTTCTCTGATGATTACAACCCCGTCGTTGATGTGCTTCACAATGCCCTGATAATCGATGTCTCCCTGGCATACCCCTTTTTTAGCCATCATTAGCTTTTCCCATGTTTTACAGGGATCACTCGTTCGCCCTGCTTTGTTTACCGTGCATGCATCATAAAAACAAGCTGTTATCCCCCTATCCACTTCAACGTCTCTTGTCAACACAAAACGGTTTACCGAACCCTATGCGGGCATTATTTGATGACCCCAAAACCCTGAACACTATCCTTGACTTCCAAAGAGTATGTAGTTACAATGATTATAAAAAACAGCCATTCACCCCCATTGGAGAACCCGCCTGCAGATACATTGTGCAGATCAACCGGCAGGAATTGCGGTGGATCAAATACGGACAATCTGTAAAAAGAGATTGAAAACAGAATTCATAATCTGTCAAAGGCAGACACCGCTCAATTACGCAAACTCATCACCGGTATGTACGGAGAATAGCCCAAGGCGGGTTTCATGAAAATTGGCAACGTCATACTCTCAAGCCCGACGGTGCTGGCGCCTCTGGCCGGCATCACTAATCTGCCGTTTCGGCTGATCGCCAAGGAAAACGGTTGCGGGCTGGTTTGCTCGGAGATGATCAGCTCAAACGGCCTGGTCTATCATTCCGGCAAAACCCACACCATGCTGGAAAGCGTTGCGGAAGAAAAGCCGCTTTCCGTCCAGATCTTCGGGTCCGATCCGTTTATGATGGCGGAGGCAGCGGCAATGGTCGAGGCATCCGGTGCCGACATTCTGGATATCAACTTCGGGTGCTCTGTCAAAAAAGTGCTCAAGACCGGTTCCGGAGCGGCCCTGATGCGGGATGTTTTCAAGGCAGAGGCCATTCTCCGCGCGGTTCGAAGCGTCATCCGCATTCCGCTGACCATCAAGATCCGAACCGGATGGGATAAATCCGGCAAACAGGCTCTGGACCTTGCCAGAGTGGCCGAAGGCTCCGGCGTGGATGCCATTGCCGTCCACCCCCGAACCGCCCAGCAGATGTTTCAGGGAAATGCGGACTGGTCCGTCATTGCCGCGGTAAAGCAATCGGTATCCATACCGGTCATCGGAAACGGGGATATTGCCTCGCCTGAAGCCGCCTTCGACATGTTTGCGCAGACAGGATGCGATGCGGTCATGGTGGGCAGATACGCCATGGGCAACCCCTGGATTTTTTCTCAGATCGATGCC
>JAPLJE010000717.1:0-1404 GCA_026388755.1 Deltaproteobacteria bacterium
CCGTCCATGCGCGGCATCGTCAAATCGGAGATAACGCAGCGGATCTCATTCTGGCGTTGTTGGAACATCTCCACAGCCTCAACGCCGTCTTTTGCTTCAATCACCGCATATCCCAAGTGAGTGAGCATCATTCTGACCATTTCTCGTACCTGTTCCTCATCTTCGACTAACAGCACTGTACCGCCCCCTTCAATTTCCGGAGATTTGTCCGCATTTTCAGCAGGTCTGGGAACTTCTTCGACCGACACCGGAAAAAATACCCGAAAGACGCTGCCCAGTCCCGGTTTGCTCTCCACCGTGATTCCTCCGCCGTGCGCACCTAAAATCCCCATGACAACAGGCAATCCCAGACCCCGGCCGGTGAACTTGGTGGTGAAAAACGGATCGAAGATCTTCTCCATGTCCTTGCTCGCGATCCCACAGCCCGTGTCCGCTACTTCCAGGCAGGCATAAACGCTTTCCTGCGGATTCCAGTCGACGGGAAAACGCTTTGAGATGGGGATATCCGCCTGGGAAACCGTCTTGACGGTCAGGCCAATGGCGCCTTGATTCTGGCCTGCGGCCTCCCAGGCATTGGTGACCAGATTGGCCAGAACCTGCTGGATTTGACCTGTATGGGCACGAATGATCGGTCCGGAAGATGGGAAATCGGCCTTCAAGATCATGCCATTCGGGGCTGCGGCCTGAAGCAGGGGAAGGCTTCGGCGGCAGGATTCAGTCAGGTCAATGGGTGAATGCTTTCCGGGCGTTTGTCCCAGATATGTCAGCATCAGGCTGCTCACATCCGCTGCCTTGCGGGACGCCAGCATGGCTGAAATCAGATTTCCAGTCGGATTTACACCCTGCGGCAGGTGATCCATGGCCATTTCAAGGTTCCCCATCACTGCCTGGAGCTGGTTGTTAAAATGGTGGGCAATGGCCCCGGCCATGCGTCCCAAGCTTTCGGCCTTCTGAAGTTGCCGGTTCTGGGCTTCCATCTTCTCCTTTTCGGCTTCCATCTGCTTGCGATCCGTAATATCGTGGACTATGGAATGGAGAAGACTCTTTCCAGCGATCTCGATCTTGTTGCTGAACACCTCCACGTCCCGGATGGAGCCGTCCGCCCTTCGGTGGCGGAATTCAAACCTGGCAGACTTCGATAATACGGCTTTCTCCATTTCGGCCTTCACAGTTTCAAGGGACAGCGTGTTGATCTGCTGAATGCGCATCTGCTTGAGTTCCTCAATCGGCCACCCATAAAACTGCGCCGCCGCATCATTGGCGTCAATGATTGCCCCCGTCTCCGAATCAATGACCAGCTTGATCGCGGAGTGGCATTTAAACAGCTTTCGGAACCGTTCCTCACTTTCTATCAGTGCCGCTTCCGCCTGCCTGCGTCCGGTAATATCACGCACAATCGCAAGA
>JAPLJE010000717.1:1547-2403 GCA_026388755.1 Deltaproteobacteria bacterium
GAAAAATGCCCTTCGACCGGGACTGTATTGCCATCCTTGTGAACCATTTCCAGTTCCACCATCCGTGACCGGGTGGGATCACCGTGTCCTGAGTATTCTATCTCCATTTCCTCGGTAAAAATCCGTATCGCATTTTCAAATGATTTAGGAGTGAATGCTTGCTGCATCGTTCGCACCTTTGCCTCTTCCACCGAAAAGCCAACGAGCCTTGTGAAGGAGGGACTGGCGTAGGTCAGTCGATTGTCAAAATCGACCGTCCAGATGACATCTATCGCATTATCGGCAAGGAGGCGATAGCGGGTTTCGCTCTCCCGCAACGCATTTCGGGTACGTTTGCGCTCGGTGATGTCCCTGGCAATGCCTTCAATTCCAAGGAAATTTCCTGCTTTGTCCTTGTCCATTCTGGCATTGAAGGACACCCACAAAACCGAACCATCTTTACTTTTCATTTGAACTTCAAAATCATTGACAAAACCGCTTTTCATTAGAAGCTCTATAAACCGGTTTCTCTCCTCCGGGTGCACATAAAAATCTCTCATATCCGAGCCGAGTACTTCCTCTGGCTGGTATCCGGCAGCCTTTGTAATGGACGGGGAAATCATGACGATTCTCCCCTCGCTGTCGATCCGATAATAAACATCGATAAGGGTTTCAAACAAACGTCGATATTTTTCCTCGCTCTCTTTAAGCTTCTGCTCGCGACAGGTGATATCCGCTGTCTTTTTTCGTACCAGAATACGCAGCCTGATATTCCAACCCCATGCCAACAACAATAACAACAGGATCCCGCCGACAAACGCAGCCACATACCACCGATAACGGTCCAAAAATGGTTTGGGAGGGTTGTAAATCGTTC
>JAPLJE010000717.1:2522-4850 GCA_026388755.1 Deltaproteobacteria bacterium
CCTCGCAGCTGCCTTTGATCAGAATACGGATGAGAAGGGCGTTGTTCCGGTTGGAGGCCATGCAATTCTTGCCGATGTAAAGCGGTTCTCCCACTTTCTTGATCGCATCTGTAAACCGGTTGTTGAAAATATGGTAAAAGACGATTTGTTCATCACCGATGACAGCATCCGCTTTGCCCGATAGAACCATATTGGTAGTTTCGGAAAAATCCATCGTGTTCAGCGTGTTGAAGCGTATGTTTTGGGATTCCAGAAAATCCCTGGCATAATCCCCCCTCTGGATGGCAATCGTCTTGCCGTTCAGATCGTTCAACTCCTTGATGTCCGTTCGCTCCGCCTTCACAAAAATCGAAACCGGAACATCGAAAAGGGGTTCGGTAAACGCATATTTTTCTTTTCGTTGGTCATTGTAAAAAAGACTGGTAAGGATGTCGGCTTTCCCGGAAAGAACGGCTTCCTGAGCCTGTTGGAATGTCATATCTATGAACACGGGTTTGAAGCACATTTCCACGGCCATCCAGCGGATCATGTCGAGCATCATGCCTTCGTGTTGTCCGTTTGCATCGATGAATTCGAAAGGCGGGTATTGGGTCTGGCTGACAAAAACAATCGTATCTTTCGTGCGAAGATATGCCATCTCTTCCGTGGAAAGTTCGATTGTATGACCCATGGAAGAAAAAACAAAGAAGAAGATCGTGCAGCAGCAATATGCCTCACAAAAGGTCAATTTTATACCCGATCTTCGTGGGATTATGGATATCATCTCGCCTTTTTGTGAATTTACACCATGATCCTTAACGAATGGGAAAATAGAGTATTAACAGTGTCCACAGGCATAACTGGTACTTTTTAATGGCTCTTTTTGTAAGCCGGATTTCTACCCGACAAAGCTGGCAGACAGATGAAACGCCTTTTGCAGCTTCCGGGTCAGGGGACCGGGAATACCGGATCCGATTTTTTCGTTGTTTACAGCGATGACGGGCGTGACTTCAACTGTTGTGCCGACGATCATCAGCTCATCGACATTCAGAATGTCCGATTCGTAAAGAGGAGTTTCCAAAAAGGGAATGGATAACTCGCCGCACAGACTCAATACGAACTCACGGGTAATGCCTGCAAGCATATAATTGGTTCTAGGAGGCGTTATTACTTTGCCATCCATAACAGCCATCACATTGCTGTGCGTTCCTTCCATCACCGCACCGTCTCGAACAAACAGACCCTCGGTTGCATGGCTGTTTCGGGCACGCTGATGAGCCAGGGTATTTGCCAGCAGACCGACGGTCTTGATATCACACCTGGCCCATCGCTGATCCGGAATCAGAATCGCCCGAATGCCGGTTTCAGCTTCCCGCAGATGGGGCTGGAACGGCCTGGCCATGGCATAGACCGTCAGGGGGGTTTCGATGGGGGGAAAGGCGTGACTTCTTGGGGCAACCCCTCGGGTCACCTGCATGTAGATGAGGGCATCGCCCTGCGTCAACCGGTTATCCTGAATCAGTCTTTCACACACCGGCTCAAGGTATCTGAAATCGGTCTGGTTGAATTCCAGCGCACTGGCGCCACGGCTCAACCGGTCAAGGTGGGCTTTCGTCCGAAACAGTTTTCCGCTGTAACTTCGAATGACCTCGTAAATTCCGTCGGCAAAAAGAAATCCCCGATCCTCCGGTGAAATAACGATATTTTCTTGCGGCAGATATTGACCATTCAGGTAACCAATCATCGCGTCTCCAGATATGTGTATGTTATGAGCAGGTTTTGACCTGTATTAACAGCCTTTTCATGGTTATACTGATTACTTTTCCCATAATCAAGGATTTTAACATGGCGAATGTCACCTGAGTGCGGCGACGGGTTGAGACTCAGACTATGGGCCCCGTCTGCTCCAATATTGCTTAAACAGAGAACATCTTCAGCTTACATTGCCGGTCGAGGTTTACTGACTTGTTCTACCTGTAGATCCTTTCATAGTCCTTCAATTATCTTGTAATATTCCGTGATTGTACGAACGGATTCCATCGCAGTTTGGAACAAAATCCAACTGAGAACAAGGATTCCGATGGTGAGTCCGATCTTCCATGCCCGCGTCGTTTGTGGACGCCACCAAATCAGGGGCAACGCCAGAGGCCCCACAGAACAGACGGCGATGATAATAAAGGATTTTCGGAAATACCATTTTATCTTTTCTTCAGCAATATGTGAGGGGATGTAGGCATTCAAAAACTCACCGCAATGTTTACACTTTATTGCGGCGTCTTGAATATCTTCAGCGCAGAATGGACACTTTTTCATTATCATCTCAATTGGTTGAACGGCTTGCCAGTTAGC
>JAPLJE010000415.1 GCA_026388755.1 Deltaproteobacteria bacterium
ATAATCTTGGGCCTGACGGACAAGAGATTCATCTCGTGAAATACCTCAGGGATAAAAGTGTCGAAGATTACTTCCAGTCTTGTGAACTGGAGCAATTCCAGCAGCCGTCCCAAACACGGGAACGAATATCAGGACCTGGCGAGTTTCACGTCCACCTGATGAAGCCATCGGAGGCTTTGGAAGTTTCCAGGTCGGCTTACAAAGCCTATGGCTACACATACTCCTATGAGCACATTTATTATCCGGATCGCATCGTGGAGCTGAACGAGAGCGGACAACTGATATCAGCAACGGCCGTAACAGTTGACGGAGAACTTGCGGGGCACTGTGCGATTTTCCGGTCAGATGCCGGGTCTCAAAGCGCGGAAATCGGCCAGGCTGTGGTAAAGCCGGAATTTCGCGGACAAGGATGCCTGTTGCGCCTTACTGAATTCCTCATAAACGAGGCAAAAACCCGCGGCCTGACCGGCCTGTATGTCCATGCCGTGACAAGCCATGTCTTTTCGCAACGGGTCGCCACGCGGCTTGACTTCACGGCATGTGCGTTACTGCTGGGTTATGTGCCGGCAAGTTTAACGTTCAGGGGTATTCGGGAAGAGCTTGCCCAGCGTGAAACCTTCCTCGTGCAGTATAAGTATCTCGAAAAACCCGGCTCCTTGAAGCTTTATGCGCCATCAAAGCATAAGGACTTTATTGCGAAGCTTTACGGCAATCTCGGCGTAACACCCCAATTCGGGGTCCCTGAAAAGTTGCCGGCGGCGGTTCTCCAATCAGAGTCCATTCTGAAAACCATGACCGCTGCCTTAATGCCTCCGGGTTACGCATCCATAGAGGTACTTCGATGCGGAGAAAACATCGGCTCGGAGGTAAAAAACGCTTTAAAGGAATTTCGCCTGAAACACTACGATGTTATCGCGCTGTATCTGGATCTCCGCGATCCGCTCACTTTTCACCTGGTTCCTGAGTTCGAAGCCATCGGCTTTTTCTTCGGCGGGATACTTCCCGGTGCATCCGTCGGGGAAGCGCTGGTGTTACAATACCTCAACAATGTTGCGATAGATTATGACGCAATCAAGCTGCATGCCGAAGCAAGCCGAGAAATACTGGCCTATGTAAAGCTTCAGGATCCCAATCGCGGATAGATACGTATACGGCTACTTTAAAGACAAATTCGGCGGGAAAGGATCGAGGAATTCCATCATGCTGATGCTGGAAAATCCCCGACCCTTGGGAACGGTTGGCCTTTCTGGTTTACTGAATGGACGATTCCCAGTCCTTGGTTTCAAACCAGTAGTGTTTGATCTCTTGCAGCCAGCCCTCTGCCGCAACGACCGTAATCCAGTTGTTGAAATAGTTGATGGTGTCATAGTCGCCTTTTCGGACGGCAAAACCGTTGGGCTCTTTGGTAAACGTCCCTTCGATGGGGATGAAAAGAGTTTCCGGATATTTCAGCGCCTGGAATGCCGGTGTCGGGGCAGAACCCACCATCGCATGGGCGTTGCCGTTGATCACTTCCAGATAAGCCTGGGATTCGTCGTCAAAGAGCGTCATTTTTGCTTTGGGCATGAATTTTTTGGCGGCGGCTACGGAAGTGGAGCCTAACCTTGCTGTCAGGATCACTTCCGGTCGGTTGAAATCCTCTATGCTTTTGAATCCGGCTGCCAGTTTTTTATTTGCGACAATGGCCTGTCCGGAGTAATCATAGGGAATGCTGAAATTGACCTTCTGGTTTCGGTCCGGCCGAATTCCCATGCCGCCGATGATCACATCGAATTTGCCCGTCAGAAGGGCCGGAATGATGCCCGCCCATTTGGTCGGAATAAATTCGACCTTGACGCCGAGATCGGCTGCCAGTCTTTTGGCCACATCAATTTCAAAGCCGACGAGTTGACCGTTTTTGTCGTTCATGGCCCAGGGAACAAAGGTGGACATTCCCACTTTCAGCACGCCACGTTTCATCACCTGCTCCAGGGTGCTTTCGGCAATGAGCTTGTTGTGTATGTCTCCGGCAAGTGCCGGTGTAACAAAGCAGACAACCAGGAAAAGCGTGACAACGGCCAAAAGATCTACTGGCAGCAATGACGATTTGATTCTCATAAAACCTCCTTTGGGTGTTAGGCGTTCATTCATCAGGCTGTGCTCCTTCTCATGAAAATTTCCAGACGTTCCACTGCCAGCGACAGGCTGAGGGTCAGAATCAGGTAAAGGACCGTGATGGTGATCCAGCATTCAAAGGCCAGGTAGGTGGCGGCCATCAGTTCCATTCCCTGAAAGCAGAGTTCCGGGATCGAAATCACCGAAACAATGGCGGAATCCTTGATGGTGGATATAAATTGGCCGGCCAGGGGGGGCAGGATTCTCTGAATGGCCTGGGGCAGGATGACATACTGCATTTTCTGTTGCCAGGACAATCCCAGGGCATGGCATGCCTCGAACTGACCTTTCTCGATGGACTGAATACCGGCCCGGATGATTTCCGTGATATAGGCTGCCTCGAAAATTGCAACGGTTACCATGGCTGAAATAAAAGCGGAGAAAAACCGCGGTGGCGCAAATAAAAATGTCATAACGCTTTGCGTACGTTCAGAGGCGTTTCTGGCAAAGTCATCCACGCCCAGAACCGGCATGATCTGATCGCTGACGAAAAAATAAAAGATAAAGATCAGCACAAGGGGAGGCGTGTTTCGAATCAGCTCCACAAACGTTCGGCCCAGCAGGCGCTTGAACAGGCTCTTGCTGATGCGGAAAAAACCGGCAACGGTCCCCAGAATCGTGGCCAGCAGGGTGGCCCAGATGCTGAGCCGAATCGTCGTAAAAAGGCCCTGCATCAATAGATTTGCCGTCCAATTGCCATTTGCGTCGATGCGGAACAGGTATTGGGGAATGGCGCCCCAGTTCCATTTGTAATGCAGCCCGACGGTCATGCGGTAGCCGATATAGCCCAGGAGGGCGGTGACAACCAGCATAATAACGGCATCCAGCAGCGTAAATCTCGGCTTTTTCCTCAAAATGGCGCCTGTAAATTCAAGTCAGGATCTGGCTGAGAAAGACCCGGGTTCGTTCCTCCTGGGGATCGTTGAAAAAATGCTCGGCCGTCCCCTCTTCCACGATTTTACCGTTTTCCATGAATATGACCCGGTCGCTCACCTCGCGGGCAAAGCCCATTTCATGCGTGACCACCACCATGGTCATCCCTTCTCTGGCCAGCGTTTTCATGACTTCCAGCACCTCGCCGATCAACTCGGGATCCAGAGCGCTGGTGGCCTCGTCAAATAACATGACCTTGGGCATCATAGCAAGAGCCCGCGCAATGGCAACCCGCTGCTGCTGGCCGCCGCTCAGCTGGGCTGGAAAGGCATCGGCTTTCTACGTGATGTTGACCTTGGCCAGCAGATCCATGGTCATTTCCGTGGCCTCTGCCCTGGTTTTTTTCCGGACCAACTGCTTGGCCAGATTGATGTTGTCGCGGACCGTCATGTGCGGAAACAGATTGAACTGCTGAAAGACCATGCCGACTTCTTTTCGAATTTCGAGCCTGTTATTCTTGTTGTCGTCCAGCGGAATGCCGTCAACCACAATGGATCCGCTGTCGATGTCCTCAAGGCCGTTCAGACATCGCAGGAATGTTGATTTGCCCGATCCCGAAGGGCCGATGACTACGACCACTTCACTGCGCCGGATATGCGTAGTGAAGTCACTCAGGGCCACGACGCCGTTGGAGAAGGTTTTACTGATTCTGTCCACGGTGATGATGTCAGAAGATCTCTTGGCATCAAACTGTTTATCCTGCATTCGAAACGCTCCTCCTTAAGGACTATGCCTGAACGCTGAGGTGATTCTCCAGGAAATTGACCAGAACCGACAGTGTCACGGTAACGGCCAGGTAAATGGCAGCAATCGTAAACCAGAGCTCGAAAGTCAGAAAAGTTTCAGCGATAATGACCTGGCCCTGCATGGTCAGGTCGTAAACGGCGATGATGCTGACCAGTGCCGAGTCCTTGATCAGGGATATTCCCTGGCTGGTCAGGGGCGGCAGAATTCGGCGGATGGCCTGAGGCAGAATAATGCAGCGATAGGTATCGAACCTGCTGAGTCCCAGGTTGTAGGCGGCTTCCCATTGTCCCTTTTGAATGGAGACGATTCCGGATCGAAAAATTTCCGAGGCATAGGCCCCTTCAAAGAGGCTGAGGGCCAGCACGGCGGAAAAAAACCGCTCGATCCCCAGGACCGGCCCCAGGACAAAATAGATAAAAAAGAGCTGAACCACCAGCGGTGTATTGCGGATGATCTCCAGATAGCAGCGCGCCAGAAAACGGGCCGAATGGGAGTCGGACAGCCGGAACAATGCCGCCGTCAGTCCGATGGCAAAGGAAAGCAGCAGGCTGATGCCGGAGATCTGCAAGGTGACCATCAGGCCCTGGATCAGGGGTCCGGCAGCCAGATGCCCGTTCACGAAAGTAAAGATGTACCGGGGAACGCGGTACCATTGCCAGTTGTAGCCGAGTCTCTCGGTTCCGGCGCTGATCAGCCAGATGACGGCCAGAATGACGGCCAGATATTTCAGGACATCGATGAGTACTGAGGGGTTGCGGAAAAACCGGATATTATTCTTTGATTTCTGGGACAGGCTGTTCATTCAGCAGTTTCCATTTTTTAGTTGCCTGTCTGCAGGGCAACGGTCGCGATTTTATAAATGCCATTGTTATATAAAAATGTTGGGTTTTAAGTCAACAGGATACCGTGAAAATGATTTCCCGCGGGCCGTTTTCTCACCTCTGGAAGGCATCGGAAAGGGGTGCTTCGAGGAATTAGAAACGATTATGCCGTGAAAATGGCTGTTTTACGAAGTTCCTTGATGTGGTCCCTGAACATGGCTGCCCGTTCAAAATCCAGGGCTTTTGCCGCCGCTTCCATTTCGCTTTCCAGCGATTCGATGATGCTGTCCAGTTCATCCAGGGTGCGAAAGGGTACTACGGATTCGGCCACTTTGCTCCTGGCTGTTTTGGCTGTGTCGCTGACGGTTTCAAACATGGAAGTGATTTCCTTGGTGATGGTTTCCGGAATGATGTGGTGGGTCTGGTTATAAGTCGTCTGGATGGCGCGGCGACGCAGCGTTTCATCCATTGCCCGGCGCATGGAATCGGTGATCTTGTCGGCATAGAGAATGACCTTGCCCTGAAGATTTCTGGCAGCCCTGCCGCATGTCTGGATCAGGGACCGTGTGGAACGTAAAAAGCCTTCCTTGTCCGCATCCAGAATCGCCACCAGCGACACTTCGGGGATGTCCAGCCCTTCCCGCAGCAGGTTGATGCCCACCAGAACGTCAAATTCCCCCAGCCGAAGGTCCCGGATGATATCCATCCGCTCCAGGGTGGAAATATCCGAATGCAGATAGCGCACCCGGATTCCCAGATCCGTATAGTATTCGGTCAGGTCTTCAGCCATTCGTTTGGTGAGGGTGGTGACCAGCACACGTTCTTTCTGCTGGGTGCGTTTTCCGATTTCCTCTAAAAGGTCATCCACCTGATGCTGGGCGCTTCGCACCTCGATTTCGGGGTCGATGAGTCCGGTGGGCCGGACGATCTGCTCGACCAGGGCGTCCTTGCCTTTTTCCATTTCGTAATCCGCGGGCGTTGCCGAAACATAGACCACCTGATGGATCCGGTTTTCGGATTCCTCGAATTTAAGGGGCCGGTTGTCCAGGGCGGACGGCAGCCGGAACCCATACTGAACCAGGGTGTTTTTTCGGGACCGGTCGCCCTGATACATGGCACGCATCTGCGGAACGGCGATATGGCTCTCGTCAAAAAAAACCAGATAATCCTCCGGAAAATAATCCAGAAGGGTCGGGGGGGGATCTCCCCGAAGCCTTCCGGTCAGGTGCCGGGAATAATTTTCAATGCCGTTGCAGTATCCGATCTCCATCATCATCTCGATATCATAATGGGTTCTTTCCTCGATCCGCTGGGCCTCGATGAGCTTGTTTTCCTGCCGGAAAAACGCAACCTGTTCCTTCAGTTCCACCAGAATGGAATTCACCGCCCGCTGCAGCGTGGTTTTCTGGGTGACATAATGACTGGCGGGGAAGATGGCGGTATGACTCAGTTTCCTGAGAACCGTGCCTCTCAGCGGATCGATTTCATAGATGCCGTCAATTTCATCCCCGAAAAATTCCACCCGAACGGCCTTGTCTTCTTCGTAGGCGGGAAAGATTTCCACCCGGTCGCCCCGGACGCGGAACACCCCCCGGTGAAAATCCATGTCGTTTCGCTCGTATTGAATGGCAACCAGGCTTCGCAGAAAGGTGTCCCTTGGCATTTCCGTCCCGCATTCAATGGGAACCCTCATGGCCAGATAGTCTTCCGGCGCTCCCAGTCCGTAGATGCAGGACACGCTGGCCACAACCAGGACATCCCGGCGCGTCAGGACCGACATGGTGGCGGAGTGGCGCATCTTGTCGATTGTTTCGTTGATCGAGGAATCTTTCTGAATATAGGTGTCGCTGGTGGGAATATAGGCTTCGGGCTGGTAGTAATCATAATAGCTGACGAAATATTCCACGGCGTTGTTCGGAAACAGCGAGCGGAATTCGCTGTAAAGCTGGGCGGCCAGGGTTTTGTTGGGGGCGATGACCAGGCTCGGCCTGTCCAGCCTGGCAATGACCTGGGCCATGGTAAAGGTCTTGCCGGACCCGGTCACCCCCAGAAGAACATGGTGCTTGTTGCCGGAAAGAAGATGCCGGCAGAGCAGCTCGATCGCCTGGGGCTGATCGCCCCTGGGAATAAACGGTGAAACCAGATCAAATGGCATAAATTACCCAACCGTAATGCGTTCCATGTCTATCAATGATCCCCCCATGAGTTCTTCGAGAGTGGAGACAACGGGCATCTCATACCCCAGAGACCTCTACCGGCGCTAATGGCTCAGAGCTAACCGGCGCGAAGCTTTTTCGCGCGACCGGTTGAGCACGTAGTTAAACGGGCTGCTCTTTGGGGTTGCTCCCTTCCAATGTCTAGAAGCGCCTCTGGGTGACGGGAGGCAACCAGCAAAAGCACGCGTGCCGGGCCTTCCGGTTTGCGGCGGCCTTGTTCCCAGTTCCTCAATGTTCCTACGCTGATTCCCACAAGTTGTGCGAACTTATCCTGTGAAAGACCGAACTGCTCACGCAGAGCGCGAACCTCAGTTTCTGGAAATTCAAACGACCGAGAGGGCTGCATTGTGCCTTTCATGAGCGCCGCTCCTTGTTTCACGCTTTCAAGCAGCTCCTTAAAAAGTTCATCTTTCATGATATTCCTCCTCAATAATCCTCTTAAGTTGTTTGAGTTGATC
>JAPLJE010000561.1 GCA_026388755.1 Deltaproteobacteria bacterium
TTGGAATCGCTCAAACGAATTCGAAAAGCCGGCCTGAATCGTGTGCATATCGGTCTTGAAACCGGATATGATCCGCTACTGCGTTTCATGAAAAAAGGTGTGAGCGCAGCCGTTCATGTCGAGGCCGGACGAAAACTCATTGAAGCCGGCATGGAAGTGTCGGAATATGTCATGCCGGGGCTTGGCGGGCAGACCATGTGGCGCGAACATGCGATAGAGACGGCCCGCGTGTTGAACCAGATCAATCCGCATCTTATCCGCCTGAGAAGCCTGCGGGTTGCGGACCGGGTTTCGCTTCATGAAAAAGTTAAAAGCGGCAGTTTTACGATGCAGACCGATGATGCGCTGGCTGAAGAAATCCGGGTGTTTATCGAAACTCTAGACGGAATTACCAGCAGGGTATCCAGCGACCATATCATGAATCTTCTTGAGGATGTTTCCGGAAAACTGCCGGAGGATAAACCGGCCATGCTGAAGGTGATCCGATCCTATCAGCAGCTTCCGGAAAAAGAACGGGTCATTTTCCGGCTGGGCAGAAGAGGTGGCGTCTATCGCTCCATCGAGGATTTCAGCCGCGATTCCGAAACGCATCAGAAAATCAGTCGGTTGATTCAGGAAATCGAGGCTTCTGAAGGCCTACCAGGGGTCGAGCGGTATATTTCCGAAATGGTGGACAGATATATTTGATCAGTTTCCACCAGCGGTAGCTCTGCAATTGGTCATTTCAGGGATTCCTTCGACAGCACTATGTCGTCGACCCATACAGTACCTTTCCCGTTAATCACGATGTTGAGTGTGACCTTGTCTGGTTTTTGACCCTTCTGGAACATGAATGGAGTCTGAATAGTTTTCCAGTCTGACTTCCCTTTGGCAGGATCGTTTAATCCTTTCGAGAAATACTGTCCACCACCTACCTGAACCCACATTTCAAGAAAGGCCTCGCCTTCGAGTTCAGTCTTCACCTTTGCCTTGAACACAAGCTTGGATTCTTCAATATCCAGCCCGGAGACTTCGCTCAGACATATTGTTGTTGGCCATACTGTCGTGATCTTTATGGAAGCTTTGCCTTCAGTTTTTATTCCGGCATCGTTCTGGATAGTGAGTCCGATCGACGAGACGTCGTCGAGACTGAGTTTCTTCAACTCCTGTGCCAGGGTTGAAGCTTGAACAAGAAATACGACTGCGATGACCCCCGCCACAACGAAACTTGTCTTTTTCATTCTTCGGTTTCTTTCTCTTGGAGAGTGTTCGGATTCAGCCCCCTCGCGAAATGACGCACTGATAAAACAATGTTTCACAAACAGGGCAAGATCTGGTAAAATATTACCTTGTCAAATGATTATTCAAAAAACAACAAAAAATAGGAGGCACATCCATGGAACAATCAAGTTTGCCGTTTTTCCGGCAACGTCTCGTTGGAAGAAAGATCGTTATTGTTCTGCCGGTGATTATTATCATCGCCGCGATCATTTTGACAGTTACGGTACTGCCCAAAAGTTATTATTTTACGGTTCGGGCTGGAGAACTCTATCTCGTGAGAGGGTCTTCATCCGGCTGGATTTTTTCTCAGCGCTCCAGTGCTATGGAACCCTTTTCTGTAAAGGGTCTGGATTTAAAAGGCATCACCGGCGTTGCATTCAAAACCCAGGATGAAGCCATGAATGTGCTGCGCAGTTCTTTTCAGAAGCGAGTCCATGAGCAGAGTGAAGCGCTTCTGGTTAAGGAAAAAGAGCTGGCTGATGCGTATTCCGACCTGTTGAGAGACTTGACCGGTGCAAAAGCCGCGGGAACTCCAGGATTGGATAAGAATATTGAAGTCCTTAAGGGGTGGCTTGAGATTTACAATACCAAGATGAAACCGGCGATGCCCGCTGCCAAATCATAACCAACGACTCAATGTTTCCATTTATGGCCATTTTGGTTTTCGAGCTGTTTCGCAACTCGTTTATGACGGCATGCCCCCGAGTTTATTTTAACCTTTCCTTTTGGCGTGATGGTCCCGAAAGGAAGGGTTGTTTATCATATATCTTTTGGCGGTTGTCCTAAGCTGATTTCCTTTAATCCGGACTTGCGCCTTTACACGGATTCTCTGGCAATAATTTGATGACATCATGAGGTTTGTCTGTGAATAGCGCTATCATGGCAAGGGACATCTGCTGTCAGAATTTCAAAGGCCTCATTTCCTATATCCGGCATCATTACGGCGAGGATGGGGTAAATACCCTTCTTGATGGGTTGACCAACAATCCTCAATATCTCGTTCGGGATAAATTTGATCCTTCAATCCTGCATGCGATCCAGCAAACCCATCTGACCGATTCCGCCTACTGGGTGTCCAACGATTTCTCCATCGCGTTGTTCGATAACGTGAAAAAAATTATCAAGGGACCCAATCCCCTGATTACAGCGGGTATTGGTGCAGTCCGTGAAAGCCTGTCCAAGCGAGCCCTTTTTGCAGCCAGGTTCATGGGTCCCGTCGTGATTTCCAAACAGGCGGCAAAAATAAATGCCCGATTTAATAACACAAAAGATGTTATACTGTCAGAGTACTGTGATATTTCAGCAATTTTTGAATTAAAATATCGGCCGGGCTTTCGAGTGACCCGGAATGTCTGTCATTGGAATCTAGGTATCTACCAGGAAATTGCCAGGATGACGGGTGTAGCGAATGTCAGAGCCGAGGAAGTTCGATGTGTTCTGAATGGAGACGAGCACTGCACCATAAAGTTGAGCTGGGATCGGTCCAACTGGTTAAAGTCTTTCTTCAAGAGTATTGCAAAACGGGTGATCCAATGGACATCTTCAGATCTGATTGAAGAGTATGAAACAACGGTTCGGGAAAGAGACCAGTTGATTGATAATCTCATTCGATCTGAAGAAAAATATCGGAAACTCTTTGAAGATTCCCTGGATGCCATGAGTTTAACAACCGGCGGGCTAATTCTGGATGTTAACCCTGCCTGGCTAAAGATTCATGGTTATGAACATAAAGGCCAGATCGTGGGAAAGGACGTCATGGACGTTATCCATCCCGATGACCGTAACATTCTGTCCGCACGCCGAAAAAGCTGGCCGGATATTTCGAATCGTTTTTTCCGGATCAGGGATTTACGTTATGACGGCTCTTTTGTCGATGTGGAACTTTACTCGTTTGAGATTGTTATTGTCGGACAAGTGTCTATTCTGTCAACCATTCGGGATATCACCGAATTGAAGCGGACAGAAGCTTCTCAGCGGCAGCTGGAATCGAGGATCAAGCGCGCCGAAAAAATGGAAGCTCTGGGAACCATGGCGGGTGGCGTGGCACACGATCTTAACAACATTCTTTCCGGTATCGTGGGATATCCCGATCTGATTCTGCTGCAGCTGCCTCCGGACAGTCCGCTGCACAAACCCATTACCGCCATAATGAAAAGCGGTCAGAAAGCGGCGGCGGTTGTTGAAGATCTGTTGACGTTGGCCAGAAGGGGAGTTGCTACAAATGAAATCGTTCATTTGAACCGCATTATCGAAGAATACCTGTCAAGTCTGGAATTCGAAAAGCTAAATTCGCTGTATCCCAAGGCTGTTGTTGAAACCCGGTTATGCCCGGATCTTCTAAATATCAACGGCTCACGGGTTCATCTGGTGAAAACTGTCATGAATCTTGTAACCAATGCTGCCGAAGCCATGCCTGATGGGGGTGTGATCCGTATCCAAACTGAAAATGTCTATATCGACCGGGCCATCGAAGGCTATGATGCCATCCGGGAGGGAGATTATGTCGTGCTGACCATTACCGATACGGGGGTCGGGATATCGCCGGACGATAAAGAAAAGATCTTTGAACCCTTCTACACCAAAAAAGTGATGGGACGCAGTGGCACGGGACTAGGGATGGCCGTTGTCTGGGGGACCGTGAAGGATCACAACGGTTATATCAATGTGGAAACCGGAAAGGGCAAGGGAACGCGTTTCACCCTGTACCTGCCCGTCACCGACAAGGAAGAACCCCGCTTGGATCCGGGAACCGCTTTGGATAATCTCCGTGGCAATGGAGAAAAAATTCTGATCGTAGATGATATCTCCGAACAGCTTGATATCGCAAGTGAAATACTGACCCATCTGGGATATGTGACTACTGCTGTCAACAGCGGTGAACAAGCCGTGGCCTATATGCGCGAGCATGATTGCGATTTGATGATTCTGGACATGATCATGGAACCGGGCATGGATGGTCTGGAAACCTACCGGCAGATTATTGAACACCATCCGGATCAGAAAGTCGTTATCGCCAGCGGCTACTCGGAAACCAGCCGCGTTGCAGAGATCCAGCGCCTGGGTGCAGGCGCCTACATTAAAAAGCCATATACTGTCGAAAAACTCGCCAGCATCGTCAGATCGGAACTGGACCGAAACCCCACTTAACCCCCATTGGTTTTCGAGTCGCTATCTCCAGCGTCAATCATACCTGGCTTATACAATGGCTTATTACATTGAATTATCAATTCGGTGTCTCTTTATTTTTTCTGGCGATTTTTAATCTCCGCAGGTTCCGGATCACGGATAGTTTCAATGCTGTCGCTCTCGTTTTTAGCCCTCAGGGTCAGCACCGGGATCAGCACCTTCGAGATCACATAGACCTCTTCAACATCTTTTAGCTGTTCAGGGTTCGGGGACTTTACGTCGATATCCAATTCTTTATAAGTGCCGTCTTTCATTTTTGCCAACACGAATTTTCTCCTTTTGCTGATGAAAGTTACGCTTTTGATTACAACATAGTCGGTGTTTGCCAAATCGCGTATCCTGCCGGGAGTGCAGTAATCGCAGGGATAGTGCTTGCACCTTACACAGGTGGCGAACACGCGATTCATATCGCGTTTCTTGCACCAGAAGTATTTTTCCACCTCCGATGGCGGATTTGAGGCCACGGGCAGAGGAATGTGTTCACTCATAGATTCTGTAACATCGTTACAGGGTCTTCCTGAACCGGCATTTTAAATAATCATCATAATCCATTTGAATGCGCAATGTCAAATAGGCGCAGATCGGCCATCATGTCAGCGGAAATCTGTCTTTCAAGCTTTTGATTCCTTTCGAATTCGGCAAGGAATTCCTTTCAGTGTCGGCGTTCCAAACGCTTTTCCCAGCTCCTGAACATGGGTCAGCATGTTGTAGTTGGATCGAATCCAGGATTCATCATGGGAAGAATCTTCTTCCGGAAACCACCATCCATATGCGGCCATGATTACTTCCGGACGGATGCGGTCGGTGATATGGGCTGTCTGAACCATTTTGCCATAATAAGTTTCAATCTTTACGTCGTCTCCTTCACCGATTCCGGCTTTTTTTGCGGTAAGGGGATGGATCTGACAAATTGGTGCGGGTTCCTTCTGTCTGAGGCTGTCCATCCACCGGTAGGCGGAATGCAAATAATTGGGGCTTTTGGCACTGGTCAAAAGCAGTGGATAAGAGGAGTCAGGCGCTTTCTGCGAAAATTCCGGAAGCGGGGAAAGTCCCCATTTTTCGGCCTTTTCCAGGTTCAGCTCCACCTTTTTGGACGCGGTCTTGAAACCGGTTGACGTATATTTTTGAAAAGTTTCGGTGCCTTTCAGGTGTCCTTTCCGGCAGAATTCATCAAAGGTCAGTTCTGATGGCTTCAGCACGGCTTCCAGCATGGCATGTTCATCATCAAACCAGTATTCGGGGCTTGTCAGCCGTTTTCCGAGTTCATTGATGATGCGAATGTCCGGCCAGCAGTTTTGCGGGGGTTCCACGATCTTTTTTCTGGCCAGAACGATGCCATGCCCCAGCCCGTAATGGCCGATATCGTTAAATTCGAACTGGGTGGCGGCCGGCAGCACGATATCGGCCATTGCCGCCGTGGGCGTCATGAAAACATCGGAAACAGCCAGAAAATCCAGTCTGGTCAGCGCCTGGTGGGTCAGATCGGCGTCTGCATATCCCATCAGTGGATTGGTGCACTGCATATAGGCGGCTTTTACCGGATATGGGGTTTCGTCCAGCACGGCCCGCCTAAAATCGGCGGATGGAACAGTCATCAGCCTGGGAACAGTTCCAAAATGAGCGTGAATCATTTCTTTGATTTTCTCAGGGACCAGATCGGCCCGGACAAAAGGGGCAAGCCCCAGTACCGATGGATCCAGTGCATGGATATTTCCGCCCGGCACATCCAGGTTTCCACAGACAACCATCAGGCAGACTAGTGCCCGTGTCGTGTCCCAGGCCGTGATATGCTGCTCGATGGCATTGCCCCACCCGATGGCGGCGGGCCTGCCCTTGGCGTAACATCTGGCGCTTTCACGGATCAGGTTGGGGTCGATGCCGCAGATGCCGGCGACGGACTCCGGGGCATAGGCTTTGCAGTGGGACTGCAGCAAATCAAAGCCGTTTGTCCATTCTTGAACAAATCCATGATCGTAAAGATTTTCCTGGATGATGACATGCAGAAAGGCCAGGGCCAGGGCCGCGTCCGTGCCCGGCCGAATCTGAAGCCAGTAGGCGGCTTTTTCAGCCATCAGCGTTCGCCGGGGATCCACGACAATCAGTGTGGTGCCTTCCCGGAGTTGTTTCATGAGCAGGCTGGAGATTTCCCCTTCTTCGTTGGTGTCCGGCGGGTTGCTTCCCCACAGCAAAATCACCTGGCTGGGGTGATGATAATCGGCAACGGGATAGAACCCGCAGGTGTGAAGGCCGCTCACCTCTCTAGGCGCGTGACAGACATCCTGAACCGCGACGATATTCGGGGAACCAAATGTGTGGGCCAGTCGGATCAGGGCAAAGTGTTCCATGCCCTTGGGCATGCCCTGACAGAAAGCAACGGACTTGGCGCCATGTTTTTGCCGAATTCCAGACAAATTCTCGCAGATCACGTCAAGGGCTTCTACCCAGGATACGGGTTTCCACTGGCCATCTCCCCTGGCTCCGATTCTTCGAAGCGGCGTTTTCAGCCGGTTTGAGTCATAGAGCTTTTCATGGGCGTGCCGGCCCTTGGCGCAGCAGTATCCCTGGTTTAAAAACCCATCCGCATCCCCTTTGATTTCAACGATACGGCCGTTGCAAATGCCGACAAGAATTCCGCAACCCCCATGATCCATGCGGGAACAATGGGTCTTAATCCATTCGATCTTTTCTGCCATTGGACGAATCTCCTGAAAACGGGTGATCTTGGCCGGAAATAGTATTTTTTTATGGGCTTCTCTATCATGGTTATGCAGATCACACAAGGCAAGTCAACTCGTAAAATGGGCGTCCATTCGGATTGTACTTTGAATGGCCATGATCTCAGGCAATGATCGCTCAAAGTATATACCTGTTTGAGTCTTTCGGCGTTTTCTGCTGAAGGTGAATGGGTAAAAAATGATGTTTTGGCGGGACTGAAAGGGAAGCATTCTTGAAATAAAAACAGGGCGGCGAAGATACGCCGCCCTGTTCGTTAATGTTAGGCCATCTGAATTTTTGCGTCTTCTTCACGCTTCAGTTCTTTGGTGGCGCTTTCGCGCAGTTTGTATTTCTGAATCTTGCCGCTTGCTGTTGTCGGATATTCATCCACAAAGAAGAAAAACGCCGGAATCTTGTGAAAAGAAATCTGGTCTTTGCAAAACGTCCTCAACTCGTCTTCAGATATTTTTTCACCGGGCTTGACCTGAACATAAGCCACCACTTCCTCCCCGTATTTTTTGCTGGGCACGCCGATGACTTGCACGTCTTTGATTTTGGGATAGGTATAAAGAAATTCTTCAATTTCCCTCGGGTAAATATTTTCACCGCCGCGAATGATCATGTCCTTGATGCGGCCCGTGATTTTACAGTAGCCATTTTCATCCATGACAGCCAGATCACCGGTGTGCAGCCACTTGTCTTTGTCGATGGCCTTGGCCGTGCCTTCCGGATTGTTGTAATACCCCTTCATAACGTGATACCCGCGCGTGCAAAGTTCGCCTTGAACGCCCCGGGGAACTTCCTCTCCCGTTGCCGGATCCACGATTTTGACTTCCACGTTCGGCAGCGCTCTTCCAACCGTGCTGACCCGCAGTTCAAGACTATCTGTGGTGCGGGTCTGTGTAATACCCGGAGATGCCTCGGTTTGTCCGTAGACAATGGTCATTTCCGAGGCGCCCATGACGCTGACGACCTGCTTCATCACTTCTATCGGGCAGGGGGCTCCGGCCATGATTCCGGTGCGCAGATGCGAGGTGTCGTATTGCTTATTTTTCAGCTCTTCCAGTTCGGCGATAAACATGGTTGGCACTCCATGCAGCGCCGTGCATTTGGATGCTTCAACGGTTTCAAGCACCGCAACAGCCGTAAAAGCCTGTACCGGAGCCATGCAAGTTGCAGAGACCACACAGGTCAGGGTGCCTAGAACACAGCCAAAACAGTGAAAGAAGGGAACGGGAATGCACATGGTGTCCTTGGCGGACAGCACCATGCACTCGGCCAGGCTCTTGGCGTTTCCGATCAGGTTCGTGTGCGTCAACTGAACGCCTTTGGGAAATCCCGTTGTTCCGGATGTATACTGCATGTTGATGACGTCATCGGGCTCCAGGGAATCCTGACGGGCGTACAGCTCCGCATCGCTGACCCTGTCGCTCATGGCCATCACTTCATTCCAGGTGAACATGCCGGGATGGCTTTCTTTACCGATAAAGATAACATTCTTGAGCAGGGGCAGTTTGGCGCTTTTCAATTTTCCGGGCTGACAGGTTTTCAGCTCCGGACAGACATCATAGACGACCTTGAGATATTCATCCGCCTCCCGGACCCCGCCGATCAGGATCAGCGTCGTTGAATCGGATTGTTTCATCAGGTATTCCAGCTCAAAGCTTCGGTAATTGGTGTTGACCGTAACCAGCACGGCCCCCATTTTGGGCGTGCTGAACTGCGATAGGACCCATTCCGGAACGTTGTTGGCCCATATCGCGATATGTTCGTGTTTTTGAATGCCCATGGCCATGAAGGCTTTGGCCGATTGATCGCATACAGCTTTGAACTGATTGTAGTCGTAGTCGATTCCCAAATTGTGATATTTCAGCGCCTTGCTGTTTCCGAACTGTTCGGCCACGATATCCACCAGCTGGCCTATCGTGGTTTTGCCAACTTCATATTTTGGTAATTGCATAAAAATTCTCTCCCTTTGTTTGTGATGTTCGATATGTCTTCTGCGATCATTTCTGTGACTTCAATCGGTTTAACGTTCAGGCACAGCGGACTAATTGCCTCAAAAATTCTTTTCGTAAAGAATAAAACTTGAACAGGAATTCAAAAGGACCATTCAAAAATGCGATTATATCCCTATTATGAACGAGCGCTCAATCAACATTATATTATTGTTTTATATCCATTTCCTGTGTTTTGTCAAATAATTTATTGATGCTTGATAAAATGAACCCAAAACGGAAAATTACCATACAATTTAAACGATGGGATATCCATAAAGCTATTCATTTCATGTCATTATACTGAACAACGTCAGTCAAAACAATCGGGATGAGGATTCACATCGCTGGTACTTCGCAACAAGGCTTTTTGTATGGATGAAGAAGACAATTATGAAAAGTGGGAAAGATGGTTTAATGTTCAAGGATTTTCCGATATATGTCACGTAGCCACAATAATGATTGTCATCTGAAATTTAATCATTCGTTCCGCTTTCTACACCCGAAAGAAGCTA
>JAPLJE010000066.1 GCA_026388755.1 Deltaproteobacteria bacterium
GCCAGGAGCGCATCGATCTGAGTTTTACTGATAACGTCGGCCTTCTGGTCGATGTTGAACAGAATGCTTTTGGAGGGAATGGCGACGGCCCGCCTGAGATCACCGCGAAGAATCTCGTTGTCCCCGCATTTGGGCAGAAAAAGATCAAGCGTCAGTGCGCCTTCGATCTGGCGATTTTCCAAAAGCAGTGCGAGCATCTTCAAAAGGTGCGACTTGCCGGAACCAAAAAAACCGGAAACCCAGACCCCGTTGGCCCCTTCATAATTATTATAGGCATCCAGAAATGACTCCAGGCGCTTTTCCACCTCATTGGTCAGCACGTACTCTTCAATTTCAAGACGAAGGCTTGCTTCATCATCGGCTTTGATGACCCCTTCAATCGGGCGGTCAACCGGCTTTTTGAAAATGGTTTTTAGAGTCATCTCATTTCCTTCGTTTAGGCTTCGCAGTGATAGATGTTGAATGCCCGGTAATACTTGTCGTCATGCAATTTTCCGAAAAGATCGAGCGATGCGCCGGATTCCAGGGAGTGCGTGTAGTCCCCCGGAAAGAACATGACGGTTGGCTTTTCTTTTGCCGTGCTTTGCAGGTTGTTCAGTACATTGTGGGATCGGATATAGGGGAAAACTTCTCCGACGCCGGCCAGAAAAAGAACATCAAATTCGGCGTTCGCAAGCTTGGCGGCCATGGCCGGCACCAGGTGTGCCTCGGGATCCAACACCCCTTGGAGCAATTCCTTGAGCTGATCCTTGGACACGGAGGCTTCCATTTCAAGGACCTGCTCCCAGATACCCCGGTCTTTGAGGATCTCGATGGAAAGATCGTAGAGGTTGATTTCCAGTACCCGGACACCGGTTTGAGATAGTTGATTGACGAGCTGCCGCTGAAGCCGCTCCATCTGGATGGATTCTTCCGGTTTATATGGGCAGATAAAGAAAGGAACTTCGTTTCCAAGGCCTTGCTTCTTGAGAAACCGCTGTCCTGAGATTACGGCGAGTAGATGCTGAAATCTGTCTTGTATGGGTCTATTGCCAATATCCGGAATCACGGTGCTCCTCTTAAATCGGATTCGAAAGCAGGAAAGACCAGAATATCCTGATGGCTGCTGCGCGGAATGACCGCCAGGAGTCGAGAACTTAGCATGGCCGCATGGATTGTGTTATCGGCAGTCAGGAGATCGGCTTCGCGCAGAATTTTGTATAATACCTGACGCAGCTTGTTTCGGGTGGCCGGCCGGATTTCATCCAGTTCAGGATGCCATTCTGACTTTCTGTTAAAGAAGGAATCAAAATCTTCATAATGAAGATCCATCTTCAGGCTGATGAAGCGTTCCCGAATGACCTCAACCGCAAAATCGGCAATGAATTTATACCGACGGCAAACCGCGATCCACAAAAGATATCCCTGCTCCTGTGAGCTGCCATGGACCAGTAAATCGATTTCACTGGGGCCAAGTGTTTTCAGCCGGGAGATGATCTCGCGACAGACACGTTTCAACGTGTTAAGTGTTCTGGCCTGCAGCAGATTGTCGGAAAGAACCTTGTCTCGAACGGTGTTCCAGTCGCCCTGATCAAGAAACAGCGCGGCCAGTTCCACCGATTCCCGGTGAAAAAGACTTCCTGTTGTAAATGACATACTGTATCTTTCGGGCTTCATTTATAGTCTTGATTCCTTTTAGTACACTCGGCCGCTTTGCAGAATTTGACGTTATCCTGCCGTGGCCTTCCGGTCAATAAAAAACCCCATAACCTTCTGAAAAACGTATGGGTTTCGTATTTCGCATGTATTGCCCCTTGCTCAGGGATAAGCGCTTCTGTTTATAATGGTTTTTGGGGGAAATCTGGGGGAATGGTGCAAGTGGAGCACCCGTATGTATTTCTATGAGTTGAAAGGACCCATTTTTGAGGTAAAAACAGTAAAAAATGATGTTGAAACAGTGGAAAAGCAGAGAAGCAGCGAAAAACCATATGTCTCGACAGGATTTGTGAGAAGGCCAGACAGCGTGGGCGCGAGGATCGTCCCGCAGCAAGCGGCGGTCAATCACGTCCTATGTGAGGAGCCAAGGGTGCTGTCTGGACGTAAGGAGATGGCGTCCGCCCCTTGCAGAAAAGCCGCAAGGGTCGCGGCTGGGCCGTGAGGTGCAAGCCCAGTAGTGTGAGCCTGGAGTCGCCTTTGGCTCCATCATGAAACGGATAAAAGCATTTGATATTTGATGGTGATGCCCCTCGTGAGCTCGC
>JAPLJE010000518.1 GCA_026388755.1 Deltaproteobacteria bacterium
CCAGGGGATTGTTGATTTCATGCGCTACGCCTGCGGCCAGGCGTCCGATTGATGCCAGTTTGTTGGCATATTCAACCTGGTGGAGGGTCATCACCCGCTTCTGATCAGCCAGAAAGATGTTGTTGACCAGGTACGTGGATACGCCGATAACCACGACAAGAATGGTGATGATGCTGAAAGCCAGAAACCAGATCAACTGAGATCGGGTTTTAAACCAGGGCTTCATCAGTTCATTTTTCTGTTTGGTGACAACCAGGATAAAAGGGGTATCCGTGATGTATGCATAACCGATGGCCAGTACATCACCTTTTCGGTCTATGCTTTGATACACCTCTGTACGCGGAGAGTATTCCGGAACAGAAAGCGGAATTTTCTCCAGAACTGCTGTCTGGTATCGGGAAGGTGTCTGAAGGATGCCATCATGGTTGATGATGAACGCATCCCCCAGGCCTCCGACTTCCAGCTCCGATAAAAGCTCTCTGAACCGCTCCATATCCAGAGACGCCCGAAGAACAAAAGAAGATCCGTCCGGCAGATTGTGTTTGACTGCAATCACAAAATGGGGAACATTGCGAAGCCCTAGAAATACATCGCTGATGTAAACGCTGCGTTCCAGAACCTCCCGATACCAGGCCTGAGCACTGTAGTCCACGCCGATGAGCTCATAGGGTCCGACATAATTGACTTGAACCCCGGACTCGTCTATCATTCCCAGATCGGAAAACCCTCCCAGGCTTTTTTTTAGATTTTCCAGAATCGCAGATAGACGGTCCGGATTTTTCAGACTTTCGGAGGTATTGTCGTGAATGATGAAATTCAGGGCAAATTTTCGTTCATCCAGAAAAAAGGACAGAGTCCGCCGTGTATTTGAAACCAGACGGGAGGTTCTGAGCAATATTTCCGACTCAATGGCATCTTGGGTGACGTTGTAGTCAATTATCGCCATGAAAATTAGCGGTATCAGGGCAACCCCGGCAGTCAGAAATGCAGCCTGTTTCCAGACCTTCCGGAAATTAAACAGGGATTTGAAAGGACCTGCGGCTGCATCCTGATGATCCCAGAATTTGGGTTTAAAACGGTTGAGCGCTATCATGGTTTCCTCACGGTGCCACTCGGAAACAGTCATTAATGCTTATGAGACGCCTGCTTTTTTCTTCTGAGCCTGAATTTTTTCGTTGGCTTTTTTCAAGGTTTCACTCAGGACATCGATGTCAACGGGTTTCTGCAAATAGGCAAAGGCTCCCAGATTCATGCAGGTTTCTCGGTCCGCTTCCGATCCATGACCGGTAAGAATAATGACTTCAATGCCGGGCTGGGTTTCCTTGACCCTTCGAAGGACTTCGATGCCGTCGATGCCCGGCATTTTCAGATCCAGAATCATCACTTCGGGTTCTTCCTCGTGTACCAGCTTCAGAGCGGATTCCCCGTCATATGCCACGGCAGAACCCATATCCCTAAGGCTCAGGCGTTCGGACAGAGTTTGAACAAATTCCCGTTCATCATCCACGAGCAAAACCTTGGAAGGGACTTCAAAATCAAATTTCCGGTAAATATCTGATTGATGAAAATCCTTTCCCACGCAGGTCTCTATGGTTATTACGCCCGGAACAATTCCGGCAATGGATTTGAGCTCCTGCTCCAACCGGCTTAACATCAGTACATGTTTGTTGATAGTCAGGGTAACCGTACCGTTTGCAGCGCTGACGCCCACCTGATGACCCGCGTTGATCAGGGCAACCTCCACCTGGGCGGAGAGGTGGAAATCGTCGATTGTTTTTCGAGAATCTTCAGTCTGTTGCAGCACATCCTTTTTCAGGTTTTCCAGAATCAGTTGAATGGCCTCGGTGGTATTGGTCTTGTTCATGGGCAGGATCATGTCATAAAGAACAGGATTCCACGGATCAGCCAGATTGAATAAGGCATGGATCCAGGCAGCGCAGTCTTCATCCTGCCGATGGATCCACTTTGCCGCTTCTTTTTCAGATATCCCCTTGGCTTTTGCAGCCAGGGCAGTCCTGAAACTCATGTCTGCAATCAGGCAGATCCGCAGGACATGACTGATTGCTTTGGGTATCAAGTGGCCGGAGAAACCGGACAGCAACAGGTTGTCGTCTGTCAGCTTTGCGGCCAGTGCCAGCTTGAGATAGGCAACCGAACGTTCCTTTTCATGCGTAAACTTGTTGAATATCGATATTTGAGATGCAAAGGCACGGCTGATTTTGGACGCATCTATTCCCGAAAGTCTTGCCGCCTCGTTTGTTAGATCTCTGTCTGTAACCGGTTTATATCCGGTATGAGCGATAAGTTCCTGAAGGACGATATCTTCATTGCAAAACGTACCCGGGAAAATTGTAATTATTGGCATTTTAGACCCCTTATCATTTGAATTAATATATTTTGTTTAATAACGACATCGGCAATCAATTCAGGTTGCAGACCGTCAAAGGACATACCGGTTCATCACCATCCCTGTGTGTGAGTTCATAAATGGTGCGAATGGCTTTTTCCATCGTCGGATACAAATGGTCCATGCCGATTTTTGCAGCCAGGTGGGTACGGTCGAGCACTTCCATCACCGCTTCATTCACCCCGCTCAGGGAAATGTCCAATCCTGCGCTGCGGATTCGGTCTATCAGTAAAGATAGCGTTTCTTCTCCGGATGCGTCAATATCATTAATGCCGTTGGAGACAATTAAAATGTGTTTAAGTGTTTCACGGCTCAGCATCAGTTCGGTAATCTGATCGTCCAGATAACTGGAATTGGCGAAAAACAAGGGTCCGTCAAATCGGATCAGGGAAACATATTTACATTCATTCAGACCGTGGGTCGTGACGCACCGGAGCGCATCATCTTCGTCTCTGGCAAGGGAGGCAACGTTTGGCCGCATGCTTTTGTAAAGAAAAACCATCAGGGAGAGGGTAACGCCCACCATTATCCCTTTATCCAGATGCGGTGCAAACCAC
>JAPLJE010000400.1 GCA_026388755.1 Deltaproteobacteria bacterium
ACTCCCTTTGGGCACATGCCAGCGGCAACTCGCCGCTGTCCAGGGTTCCTGCCGGAATCTCCCAGATGGTTCCGCCAACGGCATGACGGTATTGCTCAAGCATAATCACGGTATGGTTCCGGGTCAATGGGATAATGGCGGCTGCCCCTGGATGGCGGATTACATCCAGTTTCATTGCAGCCCCATTGGGGAGTGTGACGGTTTCCTGAAAAACATTGAACACCCTGCCTTTGTGAATCAGGGTTTGGCGGTTGATTTGGTCTAAAGATACAAATATGGTCATTTCCATTTCCTGTGATTTTAGGGAGATATCGTATTGAAATGAATGAGGGGAAAACTCGTATGTTCAATCTCTTGGTGGAATAAACGCTGATGTCTTGCGTTTAGCTGCAATACAGGAGATGGCTGCTCCGGGATCATCAGTGATCACACCGTCAACACCCATATCCACGAGCATAAGCATATTTTCAACCATATTGACGGTATAGGGAAAGATAAGAATGCCTTGGGCATGCGCCTTTTCTATGTGTCGTTGTTTCAGAGATTTATAATGGGGATGCCAGGAAAAAACGCCCAGCCGTTGACACATATCCAGGGTATTTTGAGGAGCTTTACGGTCCGTGATAAAGGCGATTTCGGGATGAACCGGGAGTTTACCGATGTTTTTCAAAAATCCTGCGTGAAAACTCGATACCAGTGTGCTATTCAGCAGATCGTGCCGGATGATCAGGTCAACGACCTGTCGTTCAACGGCATCTTCGGGAAAGCCGGATTCCCATGCGCTGGACTTGATCTCGATATTGATCAGGATTTTTCCCCCTGCCAGAATCAGCACTTCTTCCAGCGTGGGCAAGGATTCTGCGGCGAAACGGGAATCAAACCAGCTACCGGCATCCAGCCGCTTTAGCGCCTGAAGTGTCGCCTGATGAACGGGTCCGAAGCCGCTGGTGGTTCGGTTCAGGGTGTCATCATGAATTACCACCACCTTGCGGTCCTTGCTGAGGGTGACATCCAGCTCGATCATTTCCGCACCGGCGGCCATGGCCGCAGAAAAAGAAGCCAGCGTGTTTTCCGGATATTTGGCCCGGTAGCCCCGGTGCCCGATGATGACCGGCAGTATGATATCGTGAAGGGTTCGACGCATGGTTTACGATTACCCAAGCCAACAGGTCAGAAATCCCGTTTTCGTTGGTCATAATGGTCTTCAGGCCGATCCTGAAGGTAAATGACATTATACTTCTTTTTGTCTGCTGCGTCAAACCAATCATATCCCAATTCCTTGCAATGATTGCAGGCTCGTGTAGGAATATGAACCGCCAGAATCCGCCTTCCTCCGTCCGTTGAAGAATCAATCTGCAAAACACCGCTGCAATCGGAACAAATCCTTAAAGTTTCAGCCTGTTTTTCAGTGATATTGTCTGTATCGTAATAAATGCTTCGGGTGCGCTCCGCAAATCGCTGGGTGTCCTGAACGTATGTTTTGATTTTATCCCGCTGACGCCAGTTTGAAAGAATCTGATCTCCGGTTCTTTGAATCCAGCGGCTGATTTCCGGTTTCTGTCTAAGGCGCTCCGGGTCATAATTGGGCTCCTTGATTTTGCTGTAATCTATCCCTGCCATTGCCAGAATAATCCCCAGATTGACATAGGGCAGGGCACCTTCGATGGAATACCCGCCTTCCAGCACGGCGATGTTCGGCGACAGCAGCTCGGTCAGGGCGGCGTACCCTTGCGCTGAACAATTCATGTTGGTGATGGGATCAGAAAAATGGTTGTCCTGACCCGCTGAATTGATGATAATGTCCGGCTTGAAGTCTTCGAGTATGGGAAGCACCACATGCCGAATGGCGTATAAAAACCCTTCTTCAGAGGTTTCGGGAGGCAGGGGATAGTTGATTGTGGTGCCGATGGCTGTTGGTCCACCCATTTCGTTGGGGAAGCCGGTTCCCGGATAAAGGGTTCTGCCGTCCTGATGGAGTGAAATAAAGAGCGTATCCGGATCATGCCAGTAAATATCCTGGGTGCCGTCCCCATGATGACAGTCGGTATCGACAATGGCCACCCGCTGAAGGGGATAGGTCTTTCGAAGGTATTCGATCATGATAGCTTCGATGTTCACATTGCAAAAACCCCTGGCTCCATGAACGACCCGCATGGCATGGTGGCCCGGCGGTCTGACCAGCGCAAAACCCCGATCCACCTGTTTGTCCATGACAGCCCTGCCGATGGTTTTGGCGCCGCCGGCACTTATAAAATGAGATTCTGTCATGATGCCGGCCACATCCGGAACACAAAAATGGACCCGCTGAACATCCTGGACCGTGACCAGTTCCGGTTTGAATTCCCGTATACCGTCGATATCCAGAACGCCTTCTTCAAAAACCTGGTCCTGAGTGTACAGAAGACGCTCCTCTCGTTCCGTATGCGTCGGGCTGATGGCCCAGTCAAAGGCTGGAAAAAAAACAAGACCTGTTTTGTATCTGGCTTTCAGCATGAATTACTCCGTTGAGAGGATTCCGGCAATGGTGTCATACTCGTCAATCAGCCCGGGTTTGATCTGCACCTTGACCCGAATATTTTTCCCTGTAGTGTAAAACCCCTTGACCATATTGAATTGTTGATTTTCAACAATTTCCATTTCCATTTCTTCAGGGCTTGCGCCCTGTCTGGCGGCTTTCTGTTTGAGAAGTTCTCCTGCGGTCAGCACGGCGTCCGAATTTGAAAAATCCCGGTTTACCGCGGCAGTGAACCCCTCTTCGGGCGCCATGGCGATTCCCTGCTGGGTATCGGCAAACAGGCTGACCTCGCAGGTAGTTCGCGCAAGGGCTGCGCCAATAGCATTGGCTACATCCCATCTGGGAACAACGCCAACCCTGAAACTGGAAATCTCCTCAAAATGCCGAGCAAAATACGGGGCCGGGCCTCCCAGAATCAGAATTTTCCTAGGGTTGACCTGATATCCTTCCTGAAGTTCATGGATGGTGTAAACCGGTTTCTGGTTGATCCGATCGATCAGCACATGCGCTTCCTTCAGAATGGCTTTGCAGGTGTGATCAAATACCTGAACAGCGGCCGCTTCAATGGAACAGCCTAGATCATGGGCAATCGACTGAAATCCCTGAACCGACTTCTCCCTGTCCCCGCTTTTGATCTTTCCCATAACGCACAGGGCATCTGTGGGGGTGGGAACAGAACCGCCGTAAGCCATGGCAGGGCCCATGCGCTCCGGACCAATCTGGATTCGGCCTTCCTGAATGGATATGCGACTGTCTCCGCCAACCGGAATGGAATGGCTTTCCAGGGATCGGATCAGGGTTTTGTAAGGGCCAAGGCATATCCCCAGGGGATTTAAAACCGGAACATGGTTAACTAGAATGGCCATGTCCGTCGTGGTTCCCCCGATATCCATGACCAGACTTTCTTCATCATCAAAGGCAAAGGCCAGAGAACCCATGATGCTGGCAGCCGGACCCGAGAGAATGGTCTGGGCCGGAAAGTCCATGGAAGCGGCAAAATTCATGGTGCCGCCGTCTGCCTTCATGATATGAATGGGAATTCTCAACCCTTTTTTCTCTAGAGATTGCTGAACCGCTTCAAAAAACTGTTTGTGAATGGGGTAGACTGCGGCATTGAGGTAGGTTGTGGCAATCCGTCTGGGAAAGTTGAGATTGCCGGATATCTGATGACCCATGAATACTTTTTCAAAATAAGGCCGAATCCGTTCGTGAATGAGTATCTCATGCTGAGGATTTCTCGTTGAGAATTTCCCCACCACACCCACATGCCGGATCCCTTCGGCTGCAAAATTACGGGCGAACTCCTCGATTTCGCAGGTGTTGACAGGCTCGATTTCCCGGCCCCTGTGATCAATGGAACCGCAAACTGCGACATAATGCGCGTGGGTTCGGTAAAACTCCGGATCGATTCCCGGGCCGCTGGAGACAATCATGCCGACATTGGAGATTTTGGCCTGTGCAATGGCATTGGTGGTCAGGGTTGTGCTTAATACGATCCTGCGGATATTCTCGGGAGGAATTCCTTCGGTAATCTTATCCAGTCCGGACAATACGGTTTTGAACAGCGCTTTAGCGTCGGTAAGAACCTTGATTGCCCTGACAATTCCCTCATCGCCGAGAAGAACCACATCGGTATACGTACCGCCAACATCCAGTCCGATTATCATAGTCTCTTCCTGATAGAGTTCATCACCCTGTTCGCGGGGAAGTGTTTGAAAACCGTCATTATTTTTGCATCTGAACAGCTTTTTATGCTATCCAAAACAGGGATCAATGTCAATAAGAGCAATAAGATTCTCTTCAAGCATCGTCTTGAAATTCCGCTCGGTCTCCGCCTTTCTTTAATGGCTGAGACCCAATGACTGGATTCATGATGGAAAAAGGTTGCCTTTCGGATAAAAGTGATGGTTTTTCTTGCAAAAACAATTTATAATAGAGCTGATAATTAGAGGTAAGCGTAGGCCTGACTCGGCCTCAACAGAAGAAAGGATTGGCATGTATTGCCGCCAAAGAACTATAGCCAGAGCCATAAGATGTTCCGGTGTGGGCGTTCACTCAGGCAGGGAAGTCAACCTGAAGATAAAGCCTGCGCCAATCAATCACGGCATTAAATTTATTCGGACGGATCTGCAGGACTCGCCCTGCATATCTGCCCGTTTCAACAGGGTCGTCGACACAAGCCTTGCAACCGTTATCGGTGTTGAGGGTTTCATCGTGTCCACCATTGAAC
>JAPLJE010000256.1 GCA_026388755.1 Deltaproteobacteria bacterium
GTATTTTACCAATTATTTTGCAACATCTGAATATAAGTTGAAGCAAAAGGATCGAGGCTAAAAGATATAAAGGAGGCTTGTCATGCCTGGGTTTGAATGGTTCGGGGATGAAGAACGAAAAGAAGTGCAGGATGTTCTGGATACAGGGGTATTGTTCCGGTACGGATTTGACCAGGCACGCAAAGGCCACTGGAAGGCCAGGACATTCGAGGAAGAACTGACAAAACGGTTGGGGTCCGGTTACGCGCACCTGTGTTCCAGCGGTACGTCCGCTCTCAGCATCGCACTGGCTGCCTGTGGTGTTGGCGCTGGAGATGAGGTGATCGTTCCGCCTTTCACATTTGTGGCATCCGTCGAGGCATTGCTGGCAGCCGGGGTCATTCCGGTTTTTGCCGAAATCGATCAGACCCTTTGTTTGGATCCGTTATCTGTTCGCGCTGCCATTACGTCTCGAACCCGCGCCGTCATGCCGGTTCACATGTGCGGTTCCGTGGCGCGGATTGATGAGCTGAAAACAATCTGTGACGAAAAAAAACTGGTGTTGATTGAAGATGCCTGCCAGTCCCTGGGAGCGTCCTACGAGGGAAAATTTGCAGGCACTTTTGGTCATGCCGGCTGTTTTTCTTTTGATCCGGTCAAGACCGTTACCTGTGGTGAAGGCGGGGCGGTGATCACTTCGGATCCGGATATTTATTTTAAGGCTCAGGCATATGCCGATCATGGCCATGATCATATCGGCCCGGATCGAGGACTTGAAGAACACCCGTTTCTCGGCATGAATTACCGGATCAGCGAGATGAATGCCGCGGTTGGTTTGGCCCAGCTTCGCAAACTCGATGCGATCCTCCGCACTCAGCAGGCCCATAAACAGATTCTCAAACAGGCGCTCTGTCAGTATCCCCATGTTACGTTTCGGGTGATACCGGATGAGGCCGGCGATTCAGCCACTTTCTTGTCTTTTTTTCTTGAGGATGAGGATCAGGCAAGACGGATTGCCCGCAGTCTGAGTGATGCCGGAATGGATGGCTGTTTTTACTGGTATGACAATAACTGGCATTATTTTCGGAAATGGGATCATTTCAAGCAAATGAAGTCCGTTGCCAGTCTTCTGTTTCATTTACAGAAAGCATGCCCGGATTATTCCGGGTTGCATCTTCCTCAGTCAGATCGGATCATGGGCCGCACCCTGTCGCTTCAGATAAAGCTATCCTGGACTCCGGAAGTGCTTCGAAAACGCGTTGAAATCATCGAAAAGGTGATGAAGGAAATCAAATAACGGAGATGTTAAATGAAATTTCGTAATTTTAAAGTGGTTCCGCAGGTCATTTTTGGCCGGGGCTGTTTTAATCAGTTGGATGAGATTCTGTCCCATAAACGAAAGAACGGGTTCATGGTGTTTCTGGTGGACAACGTTTTCAGGAATCACGCCTTCAGACATCGGATTCCCCAGCATTCTGGGGATATGCTGCTCTGGGTCAACGTAACGGATGAACCCAAAACTGCGCAAGTGGACAGCCTTGCCAGACAGGTCAAAGATTTTTCCGTAAAATTGTCGGACGGAGTGATCGGCATTGGCGGCGGCAGCACCATGGATCTGGCCAAAGCCGTCTCCCTGATGTTGACCAATCCCGGCTCGGCCACTGAATATCAGGGATGGGATCTGATTCAGAATCCGGCTGTATATCATATCGGCATTCCGACTCTGTCCGGAACAGGCGCGGAAGTATCCCGAACCACGGTGCTGACCGGACCAGAGAAAAAACTGGGAATCAATTCGGACTATACTGTATTTGACCAGATTGTCCTGGATCCGGAGCTGATCGCCGGTGCGCCGACAGACCAGCGGTTTTATACCGGCATGGACTGTTATATTCACTGCGTGGAATCGCTCTGTGGAACCTACCTGAACACCTTCAGTCAGTCTTACGGTGAAAAGGCCATGGCGCTCTGTCAGGATGTTTTTCTCAGCCCGGGCCCGGACAGCGATGACAAGCTCATGATTGCCTCCTATTTCGGCGGTATGAGCATCGCCTATTCCCAGGTCGGTGTCTGTCATGCCCTGTCTTATGGTCTATCCTTTGTTCTGGGTCTTCATCACGGTATCGGCAACTGCGTGGCGTTTGATTACCTCGAAGAATTCTATCCGGATGGCGTTAAGGAATTTCGCCAGATGATGGCCAAACAGGGGATTTCCCTTCCACGGAACCTGGTTTCCGGCATGGAAAATCATAGGATAGAAAAAATGATCGATGTTGCCCTGGTCCTTGAGCCACTCTGGGAAAACGCCCTGGGGAAAGACTGGAAAGTGGTCATGACTCGGGAGCGTATCCGGGGACTCTATCTCAGGATGTAGGCCTGTCGGTTCGGCCAATCCGGTTGCTTGTGGATCAAAGTTACGACCTGTCAAAGTGCGACTCAAAGGTGTGCCGTGAAATCCTTAAATTACCTGTGGTCTTTAATTCGGTTTTGCAGTGGATGGTTTAATGCCGCTCTGTTTTCAAGAATCTATTTCGGACGGCACTCGGCCGTTGTTCCGAATGGATCTATTATTTTTTTCCCCTGCTGCTCCAATTTTCTTTGCTGCGGTCTATCCGGCATCGTTTCCTTTAAACCCGGTAAAACGGATCATTCGGATCTGTTGGCGGATCTGCCTGTTGATGACCTTAGAAACACTTTGCTCGCTGTGGAATCCGGCGGGTATTCGGCCTGCAAAAAATCGGCGTTGTCCATAACGGATCATTATCTGGGGGGGGATCCGGCCGTCCAGTCGCTGTTCAATCAGGCACATTCTCTAAAAAAAATCCATGTCTTTTATTCCATCTATGCCGATCCAGGCTTGCAGAAGATCCTTTCCGAGATTTCAGTGCGCCTTTTGGCCCTGATCCAATCCGAATCGGCATCACTTGGTCTGGACATGGGTCGCCTTTCAGCCGATGACATTGATGTTATGATTCGTCGGCTTGAAGTTGTAAAAGATGTACTTTGGTGCCTGAAATCCGAGCTACTGGAAAACGTAGCCCGAATTCAGGAATTGATTCATCCGGAGAACAGTCTTCCGTCCTTTGGCGTGATCAGCGTTTTTAAAAAGATCAATGCCGTTCTCAACAGCATTGATCGCCTGGAAGTCAGGGGCCGGGATTCTGCCGGGATATCTCAGGTGTTTATTCTGGACGGCTCGGAATATGAGCGGTTTCAGCGCGATGTTGAAGCTCGGGGACTATCCCTGGAACTATCGGCCCGGACCAACCAGGAAATTCTTTTAAACCGGGGTATCAGCCTGCGCGAGTCTCGCCAACAGGTCGGGGCGGTTCGTGTCTCGGTGACCATTACGTATAAAGTTGCAGCGGAAATTGGTCGATTGGGGGATAACATTGCGTTTATCCGCCGACAGATCCGCGAAGATGAAATTCTTCATCTCATCGCGGCAATTCCCTGCAGTTCCCTGATGGTTTTTGCCCATACCCGGTGGGCTTCGGTGGGTGCAATATCGCCGGCTAACTGTCATCCTGTGGACAACCGGACATCGAAAATCAACTTTGCTGACGTCGGCGTCATTCAGGCCGCTCTGAATGGGGATATAGACAATTATCAGGAGTTGAAGGCATCCTTTGAGCAGGAAGGGATTCAGGTTCCCGCTGACATTACCACGGATACCAAGATCATTCCGCTTCAGATCCATAAATTTATCCAAAGCGGGATGAAGATAGAAGAGGCGTTCCGGCATGCCGTGAACACGTTCAAGGGATCTCACGCCATTTTCATGACAACAGATCTTGCTCCTGGAAAGCTTTTTCTGGCTCAGAAAGGCAGCGGTCAGACAATTTTTGTGGGTCTTGGCGAAGAGTACTATTTGCCGGTTTCAGAGGTTTATGGTTTTGTTGAAGATACCCATCGATTTGTGAAAATGGATGGGGAAAAGGTCTTTGAAGGGCCGGAGGGTAGAACCCAGGGCCAGATATTTATTCTGGATCAGGCCTCGGGCGGGTCCGTATCAGACATCAAGGCCACGTACTATAATGGTGTGCCGATAGCCCTTGGTGAATCCGATATTAAAACCACTCAAATCACTTCCAGAGACATTGACCGCCAGAATTTTCCCCATTATTTTTTAAAAGAGATTTCCGAGGCACCGGCCTCAGTTGAAAAAACCCTGGTGAATCGATGGCGGATTCATCCGGATACCAGCCTTCCGGCTGTTGTGTTGAACGAAAACGTCATTCCACCAGAAATCCGGCAAACCTTTGTTCAAAAGTCCATCCGCCGGATCTTTTTTATCGGCCAGGGCACTGCCGGCATTGCAGCCCAGACCTGCGCGGATATTTTGAATTATTATCTGGATGATCCGGGCATTCAGATATCGGCCATGAAATCCTCCGAACTGAGCGGATTCAAGCTGTCCAGTCCTGGAGCCTCCGAAAATATGCGCGATGTCCTGGTGATTGCCATTACCCAGTCTGGAACCACGGCAGACACCAATCGCACCGTGGATATGGTTCGGGAAAGAGGCGCCAGTACCCTTGCCATCGTGAACCGTCGGGATTCAGACATCACCTTCAAGGTTCAAGGGGTGATGTATACCAGCAGCGGTCGTGACATCGAAATGTCCGTGGCATCAACCAAGGCCTTCTATTCCCAGATCGTTGCAGGCGCGCTGATGGGTTTGTTCCTGGTGGGGCTACAGGGAAGGCGGACGCCTGAGTTTATTTCAGAAGAACTCCATCATCTGTTAAAGCTTCCGCAGCAGATGCGCCAGATTCTCTCTCTTCAGCAAGAAATTGGTGAATCGGCTAGAAGGCTGGCTCAGACTCGAACCTACTGGGCGGTGGTCGGAAGCGGTCCCAACAAATCTTCTGCGGATGAAATCCGGATCAAGCTCAGCGAGCTTTGCTATAAAACCATATCCTCTGATTATGTTGAGGACAAAAAACACATCGATCTGTCTTCAGAACCGCTCATCATCGTTTGCGCTGCCGGGACGCGTGGAATTGTAATTGGGGATGTCATCAAGGATACGGCAATATTTAAGGCTCATAAGTCTGCTGTGGTGGTCATTGCCGATGAAGGGGAGGATCGGTTTGGGCCTTACTCAGATGATGTGTTCCATGTTCCGGTCGTTCCTCAGCATCTATCGCCGGTCGTCAATACCCTGGTCGGCCATATCTGGGGATATTATGCGGCTCTGGCGATCAATGAAGGCTCAAAGCTTTTATATGATTTCCGCGAAGAACTTCAGCAGGCGGTTGATCGATATATTCTGGATGGAATGGATGTGTATGAACTGGTTCTGGAAAGGTCGTTCCGGGAAAAGGTTGCTGAATTCTATTATCTGTTAAAGAAGAAAAATGAAAAAAAAGGCCTTTGCGCCACGATGGGTTATCAAGCCGGCGCTGATCTGTCCATATTGCTGAAGTATCTGGCCGGAAGACTCCCTGTCTCAGATTTTGAGCTTGATTTTGGAAAGAAGGGGACTGCCCAGCATATGCTGAGCACCCTGTTTGATTCTCTGGGGGAAGCCATTAATTATATGGCCAGACCCATTGATGCCATCAAACACCAGGCCAAAACCGTAACCGTCGGCACCAGCCGGATCGTTGAGAAAATCGACGGGATTATCTTTGACGTTCTGGCGGAAAGCGGATTTGGCATTTCTCAATTGACCAGCAGCAACATTCGGGTCTTAAAGAACCTTCAAGGGATCGTCTCGAAAATCAGCGGCTCGATTCTTTACAGCATTGACGGCCTGAATGTTCTGGGAGAAATCACCGATCAGACCACTATCTCAGTCAAACAGAAAACCGGTTCCCTTGCCCCCTTGACTTCAAGGGTTGAAACCGATTCGCGGCTTCAGGGCACCAAACGCATTATTGTCAGGGAAGGAAATGTATTTATCGGAAGGGGCCGCAATGATGACCGCAATATCATCATTATCCCCATTTTTTCGGCCGCTTCCGCCAACAGCATCAGCAATCTGATGCTGCTTCACATTGCCTTTAAAGATCAGATGCCATTGCCTGTGAAAATCAAGGCCCTTGGTGGAAAGCATGAGCGGATCAAGAACATTGTTCAGGAAACCAGCGCCCCGTGGGACGACACCTATCTGGAATGGGTCCGCATGGAAGACCTTTTCGGCCAGTCAGCTGAAAAAACGGCCGAATATATCATTTCTCAGGTTGCGTTAAAGCCTTTGCCGACTATCGAATAATCTGAATGTCTAATTGTTGGAGATATTATGAATAACTCATTGAAAAAACTGCTCTTAGGAGTGGGAGTATGGACGGTTTTATTTATCTTTGGTGTTCTGCCTTCCTTGATGGCGGACGATGTCTACAATGAAACCCTGAATATTGATCAGGACCCACAGGCTGCAAACATGCAGAGCAGGGAGAAACTCCAGACTGCTATTGAGCAGATGCATGCTGAGATCAGGGCCAACGGCTGGAATTTTACAGTGGGGGCCAACCCGGCCATGCAGTACAGACTGGATGAGCTATGCGGAGCTAAACCCGACTTGGTGCCTCCGTTTAGCGCCGCTTTTGAACCAGGAGAAGAGACAGGCAACCAACTTTCCGCTGACACGGTAAACTCTTTGCCCAGTAGTTATATGGGATATTATACTCCCATTAAAGACCAGGGCAAATGCGGCAGTTGTTGGGCATTTGCAACCATAGGCAACGTAGAAGCAGCCATATTAAAAAAAACGGGCGTAACCTATGATCTCTCGGAACAACATCTGGTTTCATGCAATCCTTGGCGGTGGGGCTGTAATGGCGGCGGTTTTGCTTACGATATGTTGATACCTTCCATGAACGATTATCCGGGAGCCATGCCTGAATCATGCTTCCCATATACTGCAATTAATGCCAAGTGTTCGTTCTGCGCCAGCCCCATTTGGCATCCTGTCGATAAATGGGGTTATATCACCAACGGGCATAACGTCCCATCCGTAGACGCCATCAAAAATGCAATTTATACCTATGGTAGTGTTTCGGTGTGGATTTACGCGGACAGGACATTCCAAGCTTACACGGGTGGTGTTTATAACACTAACATGAAAAGGGTCACTACCAATCATGGCGTCATCCTATGTGGTTGGGACGACTCAAAGCAGGCATGGCGTCTGAAGAATTCCTGGGGGACAGGCTGGGGTGAAAAAGGATTCATGTGGATAGCTTACAACTGTCCCAATTTGGTCGGTCAGGGCGCCTCTTGGGTTACAACCGACTAAGACTTAAGATGGGAAAGCCCTTTCAATTCGTTGTCAAAACCCCGCTCTGCGGAGCGGGATATTTGGGTTGCAGTGCACAAAATAATGAAAATCTTCAAAGTGATATTATCAATGTTGGGTGTAATGGCAATTTTAGGGGGAACTCTGGTTGCTACAAGTGCGATTAAAAAAAGAGCGATTTTTAACATGTCCAATGGCTTGGAAACACGTGTTTCAGTCAAAACACATCAGGAATTTTGTCTGAAGATTAAATCCAATCCGTCGACCGGCTACAGTTGGGCACTGGATCAACCCCTGGATGAAACCATGCTTCAGCTAATCGAGCATGACATCGAGGAACCAGACGGAACGGCCATGGCCGGTGCTTCTCAATTTGAAATCTGGGCGTTTAGGGCGCTTAAAGTCGGAGAAACTTCTATTTTTATGAAATATATCCGTCCTTGGGAAAAGAATGTTCCAGTCTTAAGGACTTATAGTTTTACAGTATCGATTGATTAAAATTCAATTCAGTAAAGGAGAGGGTGGTAATCGGACTGTATGAGAGTGCCAGGGAAAAGTCTCACACAGATTCTCATACAATAAAAAAGGGTTTAAGGCAATTAACCTTAAACCCTTGTTATTATTGGCGCGCCCGAAACGATTCGAACGTTCGACCGACGGATTCGTAGTCCGGTACTCTATCCAGCTGAGCTACGGGCGCAAACTATTTGTTATTTATAAGCCAAACAGTCGATAATGTCAATCATAACCTGACAGGGGTTTTACACTGGGATGCAATTCCAAAACGCAATTATGGATCCAACAAGCGCTCACAGCATTGTGATGAATCTGGCGCTTTCCGAGGCTGCAGCGGCATTTCAGGAAGAAGAAGTGCCGGTTGGCGCTGTTTTGATTTCGGAATCGGGATTGGTGCTGGCTTCAACGCATAATCGGACCATTTCATTGTCCGATCCAACGGCACATGCTGAAATCCTTGCGCTTCGCCATGCGGCCAAACAGATTCAGAATTACCGATTGTTAAAGACCACGCTGTATGTTACGGTAGAGCCCTGTATGATGTGTATGGGAGCAATCATTCATGCCCGGGTCAGCCGGCTTGTTTATGGAGCCGGAGATTCGAAATGGGGCGCTGCCGGATCTTTGTATGATTTATCGGCCGATAATCGTCTGAATCACTGCTTGGAGGTTATTCCCGGGGTTTGTGAAACCAAATGCAGAGAGATCTTGCAGCGCTTTTTCCGAGACAGGAGATCTCATCCGATCGGGTAGGATGGTGCATCCTTGGGGCGGTTTGATGAGGCTGCCAACCCGAATGGTCTTGCAGGAAATATTTTGATGACTTTTTTATATAGGAGTCATTAACCAAAGGAGCGACGCGTGTCAAACATTGTAATCGTTGGAACCCAATGGGGGGATGAGGGTAAGGGGAAAATTGTCGATCTTCTCGCGGATCTTGCCGATGTTGTGGTTCGGTTTCAGGGAGGGAACAATGCCGGTCACACCATGGTGGTAAATGGTGAGCAGTTCATCAGTCATCTGGTTCCATCCGGCATACTGCAGAAAAAAATCTGTTATATCGGCAACGGGGTTGTTGTGGATCCTCAGGTGCTGATTGATGAAATGGACTATCTCACCCGCAGGGGCGTTGATGTGGGACCGGAGAAACTGAAGATCAGCGAACTGGCTCATTTGATCATGCCTTATCATAAGCTGATTGATGTTGCCCGTGAGCATCTCAAGGGCGATCAGAAAATCGGTACAACCGGCCGCGGTATCGGTCCCTGTTATGAAGACAAGATATCCCGGCGAGGCATTCGTTTTGTTGAATTGATCGATCCTGAGCTTTTTAAAGAAAGACTTCTGTCTTTTCTTGACGAAAAAAATTATTATCTGAAAAACTATCTTTCAACCGCTCCCTTGGACCCTCAGCCCATTGTTGAAACCTTCAACCGGTATGCTGAGCGCCTTTCGCCTTATGTGATAAATGTTTCAGTTGAACTGGATCAGGCCATTTCCGCAGGCAAACAGCTACTTTTTGAGGGCGCTCAGGGAACGCATCTGGATATCGATCACGGAACCTATCCCTATGTCACCTCATCCAATACGGTTTCAGGAAATGCCTGCTGCGGGTCGGGCGTCGGGCCCGGACGGATCACAGGTGTTATCGGCATTGTCAAGGCTTACACCACCCGTGTGGGGCAGGGGCCATTTCCCTCGGAGCTGTTTGATGAAACGGGGGATCGGATTCAGCAGAAAGGCGCCGAATTCGGCGCAACAACCGGCAGGAAACGGCGCTGTGGCTGGCTCGATATGGTTATACTGAACAATGCGGTGCGACTGAACGGGCTGACCAGCCTGACCATCACCAAGCTGGACGTGCTGGGCGGCTTTGATGCGTTAAACATCTGCACCGGATATGCATATCAGGGCAAAGTGCTGACAGAATTTCCCTCCAATCTGAAGGTGTTGTCCAAATGCAAGCCGGTTTATGAAACACTCCCCGGCTGGTCCGAGGATATTTCAGGCATCCGAAGAAAAGAAGATCTTCCTCTGAACACCCGAAACTACCTGGACCGGATCGAAGAACTGAGCCGGATTCCCATTGGCATCATCTCGGTCGGGCCGGGCAGGAATGAAACGATTGTGGTCACTCACCCTTTTTCGTAAACGATCTGTGATCTGCGCCCCCCTCTTTTTTCAAGGGGGAGGCCACAAAAATGGCTTCATCCTGGAGGAAAACGCTTCGAGGCTCACGATCTGAGGTGTTTTTCATTGACAATTGGGTGCTGCTGTCATAAAAAAGAAAGATAAGTCGGGACGTGGCTCAGCCTGGTAGAGCACAGCGTTCGGGACGCTGGGGTCGCTGGTTCAAATCCAGTCGTCCCGACCACATAGTATCAAATGCTTGTAGATATTTCCCGAACAAGCACTCAGTACTTTTTTGTTGTACCCAGCGTTTTTTCTGCTTTTCGCTGCATTTTTGCCATTCAGTTTTTCAAGCCAAATCCCTCATCATAAACAATGGTTTCAAAAAGGAATCATTGGTTATTTTATAAAACATACCCTGCAAAAAGATGATAAGCGGATAGCTGACTCAGAATTTCATTAAGCGAAGACTCGGCCAGTCGTTTGATGAACGTATGCTTTTTATCCTTGGCATAAACCGCAGATACCTTGCCGGTGATGCCGCCCATCTCACCAGCCCATGCAATGGCATCTTCCAGGTTTCCAAGCCGGTCAACCAGTCCCAGTTCATGCGCATTTTCACCGGTTAATATCCGGCCGTCGGCGACTGTGGCAACCTTATCGTATTCAAGATGCCGGCCTTCCGCAATTGCCGTGATGAACTGTCGATGAACCTGATCCGAAAACGTTTGAAGAATGGTTTTTTCGGCATCTGTCATGGAGCGGACAGGAGAGCCGATATCCTTGTACTGACCACTTTTGACGACAACCGGCGTAATGCCGATTTTCTGAAGAAGTCCCTGAATATCGGTAAATCCCATAATGACGCCGATACTTCCGGTTATCGTGCCCGGATTGGCAACAATACCACTGGCAGCAGACGCAATATAATATCCGCCTGAAGCCGCAACGGCGCCAAGAGAAGCGACAACTTTTTTATCCTGAAGTGTTCTCTGAACTTCTCTGGAAATTTCTTGTGAAGGGCCGACGCCTCCTCCGGGTGAGTCTATTCGAAGCACAATGGCCTTAATCGAGTTATCTTCGCGATACCGGCGGATGTCCTGAATGGTTTCCTGGGGGTCGGCAATATAGCCCTTGACTTCGATGACACCGACTTTTTCTTCAGCATCCGAAATATCGTTCTGGGTTGAGTATTTGATTCCCGTCAGTACAATCAGCGATATTACGATAGCCGAAACAGAGACAATGGTTGAAAAAATCAACAGGAAATGCAGATAGGGGTGTCTTCTGGAGAACATGTTATGATTCCAATATAAGGATGATGGACTAAAATCGGGGGCGATATTCTACAAAACGGCAGGACTTGTGGTAGAATCGCAAGGGATCGAGTAGGTTCCGCTCTCAAAAACAAATCATGAGACCGGGTGAATATGCAAGTTGTTTTCCTCTCCCTTTTTTCCAAGGGAGAGGTCAAAGCAATTTCTCACTTTCATAACAAAAGCGTTACTGATTGGATTCGTTGTTGCTCAGCTTTTCCTGGAGATTTTCCTTAAGAAGTTCCCCAAAAGTCGAGGGTCCGGGTTTCATGCTGTTGACGTACTCGGACAAGAGCGCCTGCTCGTCTTCAACCTCAAGACGCTTAATGGAAAGTCCGATTCGTCTTTCATCGCTGTTGATGTTCATGACCCGCGCCGTAATGACGTCGTTGATATTGAATTTGCCGACCGGTGTCTTGATTTTTTCCTTGCTTATTTCAGAAACATGAACCAGCCCCTCGATACCTTCTTCAAGTTCGACAAAGATACCAAAATCGGTCAGGTTGGTGACGGTACCTGTAATGATCTTACCCACTTCATACCGCTGTGCTACGGTTTTCCAGGGGTCTGGCTGAAGCTGTTTGATGCCCAGTGAAAACCGTTCGTTGTCTTTTTCGATATCCAGAACAATGGCTTGAATCACATCCCCTTTTTTATAGATTTCCGAGGGGTGTTTGATGCGCTTTGTCCAGGAAATATCTGAAATATGAACCAGGCCGTCAATACCTTCATCAATCCCGATGAAGATGCCAAAATCCGTGATGTTCTTGATCTTGCCTTCGATGGTTGTGCCAACCGGGTATTTTTCACTGATCACATCCCAGGGATTGGGTGCGATCTGTTTCATTCCCAGAGAAATCCGGCGATTTTCCGGTTTGATATCCAGCACAACTGCTTCAACCATGTCGCCGATGGAGACGATCTTGGAAGGATGGCGAACTTTCCGGGTCCAGGACATTTCAGAAACGTGGATCAGGCCTTCAATACCTTCTTCAAGTTCGACGAAAGCGCCATAATCGGTAAGGCTTACCACTTTCCCGGAAATGCGCGCTGCGATCGGATATTTTTCAACCGCGGCAATCCACGGATCTTGGGTCAATTGTTTCATGCCCAAGGAGACGCGTTCTTTTTCAACATCCAGATTCAATACTTTGACGGTAATTTCATCTCCGACTTTAAAGAGTTCGGATGGATGTTTAACCCTGCCCCACGAAATATCCGTAATGTGAAGCAGGCCGTCTACGCCGCCCAGATCCACAAATACGCCATATTCGGTAAGGTTTTTTACGGTTCCGCTCAGGATTTTGCCTTCATGGATGGTGGTCAATGTTGCGGACCGTTTGGTT
>JAPLJE010000359.1:0-3888 GCA_026388755.1 Deltaproteobacteria bacterium
TTCTGGGCGGCATGGGGAGCATTCCGGGTGCCATTGCCGGCGGTTTGGCCTTTGGTCTGAGCGAAGTGCTAACGGTGGCCATCACCGGTACCTCCAACCTGCGGGACGCGGTGGCATTTGCCGTGCTGTTCGCCATCCTGCTGCTGCGTCCATCGGGGATCCTGGGCCGGGGCCGGATACGGGAGGCATAAGCAGAGATGGCCCAATTGTCATATTTCTTCGCAGTTTACGGCAGTCTTGTCAACTTCATCGGGATCAATGCGCTGCTGGCCTTGAGTCTTTATGTGACACTTTCCGCGGGTCAGCTATCGCTTGGAAATGCCGCATTTGCCGGGATTGGGGGCTACACGGCGGGAATTCTCACCACCCAGTTCGGTGTTCCCTATGTATTATCGCTCCTGGCAGGTGCGCTGGTGGCTGCGCTGGTGGGGTTTCTGCTCGGATTGCCGGTGCTGCGTTTGCGGGGCGTATTCCTGGCCATGGCAACGCTCAGCTTCGGCGAGGTGGTGCGCATTGCCGCCATAAATCTGAAGATCACCGGCGGCGCCGAAGGGCTCATGGGCATGCCGACCCATACCAAAACCTGGTTCATTTATCTGGTGATCATCGGGGTAAGCTATTTTCTGGCCAAGCTACGTTATTCAAAGGCCGGATGGAGCTTTGAAAGCATCCGCGAAGACGAAACCGCAGCTTCCGCCATGGGAATCAACACCACCTATTACAAAACTTTGGCATTTACAATCGGGGCTTTTATCGCCGGACTGGCGGGCGCCATGTATGCCCATCTGAATTATATCATCACTCCGGGTGAGTTCGGATTTTCCGCTGCCGTGAATTTGTTGATCTATTGCATCGTAGGCGGAAGTCGGGTGTGGGTTGGCCCGGTACTTGGAGCAGCGCTGCTCACGGCCCTGCCGGAGATTCTGCGCGGTGTTGGGGTGACCGCCGGACCCATCCGCATGTTTGTCAACGGGTTGATATTGCTGATCGTCATTTTGTTTTTACCCAATGGCTTGATTTCCCTCTTCCAACGCCGCAGGACGGTTGATGCTGGTGTTTTGGCCAGCTTGGGGATAGGGGAGAAATAGCCGATGCTGCTGGAGATCAACCAGATTACCCGTTATTTTGGAGGGCTGTGCGCTCTGGCGCATGTATCTTTCGGTATCGAAAGCGGGAGTGTGCATGGCCTGATCGGCCCCAATGGCGCAGGCAAAACCACCCTAATCAACATCTTAAGCGGTATTACACCTGCAACCTCCGGAAACCTGCGATTGGGTGGCCGGCAGATCGAAACTTTTCCCGCCCACAAGGTGGCGGCTCTGGGTGTTGCCCGTACCTTTCAAAATATTCGTCTGTTCCCTGCCCTGACCTGCCTTGAAAATGTCATTGCCGGACAGCATCTGGTGGCTTCTCGACCCTTGCTTCCCCGTCTGATGTGTCTGCCGGGGGCGCGGCGGCAGGAAGAGACTTATCAAAAGCAGTCTCTGGAAATTCTGGTGCGCGTGGGACTGGGTGACCGGGCGAATTTGCCTGCGCAGCATCTGTCCTATGGTGAACGTCGGCGCCTGGAAATTGCCCGAGCGCTGGCGTCCCGTCCGCGCTTGTTGTTGCTTGATGAACCGGTAGCTGGGATGCGTCGCCAGGAAATGCTGGGGGTGGCGGAGCTGATCCGCTCTTTGGCAAATGAAGGGATGACGATCCTCCTGATAGAGCACAATATGGCTTTTGTGATGGAGTTGTGTTCACAGATCACAGTCCTGAACTTCGGGAGCGTGATCACTACCGGCAGACCTGCCGATGTGGGCATGCACCCGGAAGTGATCGAAGCCTACCTGGGAAAGACCGACCATTATGCTTGAAGTAACGGATTTAACCGTAGCCTATGGCCTTATTGAGGCTGTGCACAAGATTTCCTTTAAGGTGCAGGCGGGAACCGTGGTAACGCTTATCGGCCCCAACGGCGCGGGAAAATCCACGACACTCAATGCGCTGAGCGGTGTTGTACCGCTGCATGGGGGCCGGATTGCGCTGGATGGGCAGGACATCAGCCGCTGGAGTGTGCATCGGCGTGTGGCCGCGGGCCTGGTTCAGGTGCCTGAAGGGCGGCTGGTGCTGGCCGGCATGAGTGTGCGGGAGAACCTGGAGCTGGGCGCCTACCGGCGTCCGCGCGGGGATGTCGTCGCCGATATCGAACGCATGGAGGCTCGCTTCCCGATCTTGCATGATCGCCGCAATGCGGCGGCGGGCACCCTCTCCGGAGGCGAACAACAGATGCTGGCCATTGCCCGCGGACTGATGGCCCGTCCGAAACTGCTGCTGCTCGATGAACCTTCGCTGGGGCTGGCGCCCCTGTTGGTGCATACCGTCTTTGAAATTGTCAGCGAATTGCGGGACAGCGGCCTGACCATTTTGCTGGTCGAGCAAAATGCCCGCCAGGCCTTGGCCGTGTCTTCCTATGGATATGTGATTGAAAGCGGAAAAATCGTGCTGGAAGGACCGGCCGTTGAACTGCGTTCCGACCCGGCGGTGATTCGCACCTATCTGGGTCAGGGGGTGTGAGTTCATCGGGGTTCCATCTTGTATCACCGTAAATTATCATTGTTTTTTTGTCTCGCCTGTATTAGGGCCTTTCTGGATCTATTGGGGTTTAATGGGATGTCTTCATTAATTGAAAAGGAGTGAATCGATGAAAAAGACGTTGATTACGATGTTGTTGCTGAGCATTTTGGCTGCTCCGGTGTTTGCCGCAGAAATCATCAAGATCGCCATTACCGGCCCTTTCAGCGGCGGATCCGCGCCGATGGGAGCTTCCATGCGCGATGGCGCCAAACTCGCGATAGCCGAGATCAATGCCGCCGGCGGAGTCAGTGTGGGCGCCAAGAAAATGCAATTTGAAGTGATTGAGCGGGATGACGAGGCCAAGAACGACCGTGGCGCGCTGATCGCCCAGGAGTTGTCTTCCATGAACGATCTTTCCGGGGTGATCGGTACGGTGAATACCGGTGTCGTACTTGCCGGAGACAAATATTTTCAGGAAAAAGGCATTACCAAAATCATTACCCCCGCGGCAGGCTCAGCCTCCATGACCCAGTGGAGCAAGGCCGGCGTGCCGGATCTGTCGATTTTCCGATTTGCCGCGCATGATGGCATCCAGTCCGCCATGGTGGTGGAAGAAGCGATCAACCGGAAATTCACCAAGGTGGCGATTGTGTACGATTCCACCAATTACGGTGTGTCCGGGCGAGACGATATGCTGGAGCAAATCAAGAAACAGGGAGACAAACTGGAAGTGGTTGCCTCCGAAAAATTCAACATCGGCGACAAGGACATGACGGCTCAATTGCTGCGTGCCAAATCCGCCGGTGCCCAGGCGATCCTGATCTGGGGCATTGGCCCGGAGCTGGCCGCGTTTGCCAACGGCATGGCGAAAATGGAAATGAAGATACCGCTTATTGGCGGCTGGCCACTTTCCATGTCCAACTTCATTGATAACGCCCGCAAAAACGGCAACGGCACCTTGATGCCTCAGACCTTTATCGAGGAGCCCATTACGCCCAAAGTCAAGAGTTTCATTGAAAGCTATCACAAGGCTTATAACGTTACCCGCATGGCTTCTCCGGTATCGGCAGCGCAAGGGTATGACGCTGTTTATATTTTTGCGGCCGCGGTAAAACAGGCGCAAAGCCCGGACACCCATAAGATCAAGGAAGCGCTTGAGGATTTGCGCGACCCTGTGGAAGGCGTGATTGCTACCTGGAAGCATCCTTTCAGCAAGTGGAACCCGGCCGATGAGCAGACGCATGAAGCCTTTCGCCGCGAACAGGCCGTGATGGGCATGGTTCAGGACGGACATGTTGTTTTCGGCAATGACGCCGACCGTCAGCATCT
>JAPLJE010000359.1:3918-5300 GCA_026388755.1 Deltaproteobacteria bacterium
ATTGCGCAGAACCATTCTCCAGCACAATCCGCAATAATTCCGATATGTATTCTATCATCATTGCCCAGATGGTTGTGAGTGGCGCTCTGATGGGCCTGGTTTACGCCCTGATCGCCTACGGTTTCCAGCTTACTTTCTCCACCAGTCAGACGATCAATTTTGGTCAGGGGGAACTGGTGATGGTGTCTGCGTTTTTCAGCCTGACGTTGCTCAATTGGGGTGTTCCCTACTGGCTGATGGTTCCCGGCGGCCTGCTCTTTGGCGTATTTCTCGGACTGGCCGTTGAGCGCGCCGGAGTCCGCCTGGCATTGGAACAAAAGAGCGAGGGCTGGATTCTTCTAACCATTATCATCGGCCTGCTGTTTTTTTCCGCTGCCGAGAACATCTGGGGCCGAGATGACCGACCGTTTCCCACACCCATTTCATCCGATGCCCTGCAGTTTTTCGGCGTCAGCATTACGCCGCTGGAGATTTCTGTTGCCATCGGCGTCTTTGCCCTGATGGGCCTGATTGAACTGTTCAAACGCAAGACCCTTCTGGGCAAGGCTTTTGAAGCAGTTTCAGCGGACCGCGACGCAGCGGAATTGATGGGAATTTCAGCTACCCGCACGGTCATGCTCTCCTATGGCTTGTCCGGACTGGTGGCGGCAATGGCGGGGATTCTTGTTTCGCCGATTACCACTGTCGGCCCTACCATGGCTTCAGCCCTGATTCTGAAGGCTTTTTCAGTGGCTGTGGTCGCGGGTCTCGATTCGGGTTTCGGGGTGGTGGTAATCGGAATCTTCCTGGGCGCACTGGAAAGCTTGACCAGTTTCTATATTGGCAGCGGCTGGCGTGAAACGCCCGGATTGATGCTGCTGATTCTCGCGCTGGCCGTGCGTCCCAACGGGGTATTCGGCAAGGTCAGCATTCGCAAAGTCTGACCGCTTTTTCGAAATAATATCAATTTATATCCGGCGGATCATGTTAAAACGACTGTTACTTATTCGCGGTGCGGAAATCATTGCGCTGACGCTGCTTGCTGCCATACCGCTCATGGTGAGCAATTCCTATGCACTCGGATTGCTGACCCTGCTGGCAATTTACGGAATTCTTCTGATCGGACTGGATGTGACCGTTGGATATCTGGGCCAGGTGAATCTCGGCCAGGCCGCTTTCCTTGGGCTCGGGGCCTATGCGGCCGGTTTGAGCGTTTCGCTGCTGGGTTTCGGTATGTTGGGTGCGCTTGCCATCAGCATGTTGGTGGGCCTGATTTTTGGCGGCCTCCTGGCTTTTCCGGCGTTGCGTCTGGAAGGTCCCCAGTTTGCGCTGGCGACCTTGAGTTTCTCGGCCCTGAGTGCGACCGTCCTGAACGAATGGGAAGGATTGACCGGTGGCGCGCA
>JAPLJE010000773.1 GCA_026388755.1 Deltaproteobacteria bacterium
CCGGACGTGATGATCAGGTTTTTTTTCCGATCCGTGATGGTCAGAAAGCCGTCCCTGTCCAGAAACCCGATATCCCCGCTTTTCAAATACCCGTCAGACGTAAAGGCTTCCCGTGTTTCCGCTTCCATTTTCCAGTATCCGGCAAATACATTGTCTCCCTTGATCAGGATTTCGCCATCGCCGGCGATTCGAATGTCAACGCCGGGAAGGGGCCTGCCCACGGTTCCGATCCGATAATCCGCAAGATTACTCATGGTTGCCGGAGCAAAGCATTCCGTCATGCCGTATCCTTCTAAAACCGTAATTCCGGCTGCATTAAAAAACAAAATAATTTCGCGGGAGGTCGGAGCACCGGATGCCGTCATCCACCGGACTCTTCCGCCCAGAGCCAGACGGAGTTTCTTGAAAATCAGCTCAAAAGCGATCCGGTATTGCAGTTTCAAAAGCGGGGGAATGGGCTGATGGCCTTCTCTGAGCACACTGATGGCAGCACCAATGCCATGCGCCCACCAGAACACCTTCTGTTGCCACCCGGGCTGGCGCTGCACCTGCATGAGAACGCGCTGATAAACTTTCTCGCAAACCCTGGGAACGGCAAGAATCATGGTCGGCTGTTTTTCCTTGAAATCCTCCAGAACGGTCTGAACGCTTTCAGCATAGGAGGCCGTTACCCCGACATACATCCCGTAAAAATGGCCCGCAGCCCGCTCAAACACGTGGCTGAGGGGAAGAAAGGGAACCGTTACGTCGCTGTCGGAGCCGAATTTCGGGGAAATGGCATCCAGCGACCGGAGAACCGCCATGATGTTGCCATGGGTGATCATGGACCCTTTGGGAACCCCGGTGGTTCCGGATGTATAGACAATGGTCGCCAGCTCTTTGGGTTCAACACCGAGGGAAAGGCGCTCAAACAGATGGGGATTCTGCTGGTGAATATCCCGGCCCGCCTGAAGCAGATTGTCAAAAGGGATTATCTCCGAATGATGGATCGGACCCGACCCGTTCTCAATCAAAACGATTTTTTCAAGGCAGGAACAGCGGCGAAGGGTGAATTCTGCTTTCTCCAGTTGCGCACTGTCTTCAACCACCAGTATTCTGGATTCTGAATTCTCAACAATATAGCAGATTTCATCCGCAGTCAGGGTGGTATATACCGGGATCAGACAGGCGCCGATTCCCAGACATCCCATATCGGTATAGAGCCATTCCAGACGGTTTTCAGAAAGCAGCGACACCCGGTCTCCCTTTCGAATTCCCAGATAGTAAAGGCCTAGCCCCGTTGACCTTGCCCGCTCATAGTACTGATTCCAGGTAGCGCTTTCCCACGTACCGTCCCGTTTTTTTTCAACTGCCAGTCGATCCTGATATTTTACGGCCCGGTTCTGAAATACCTCATTAATTGTACTTTCCAATGCCCCCCCCTTTTCCGATGGATTCGACAGCTCATTATGATTGTTACCATAATTAAATTCATTAAATGAAATAACTTCAATTTTATAATTATATTCATATTGCTTGACTTTCTTTAACGGTTCACCTAATAAATGTCAATCACTAAAATGATATTCAAGATTATAATTAAATTCATTTCTGATGGTCGGGGTCATCTTCGGTCGATCAGACTCTTTGGAATATCAGTAAATCGCAGAGACGAAAAGGAGACAGAATATGGATCCGGCATTCAGGATTGAAAGCACCCGAGACATTGAAGCAATCGAGAAGGTCCCTTACTCGGAAAGAATTCAGGAGAGAAATACGTTTGAGGCCATTGAAAGATCGAAATTCCCTATAAAGCGCTGATTTATAAAATCCGTCAATGCGCCAACATGTTTCACGACCTGGGAATCGGCCCCCGGGATGTGGTCAGCTATCTGCTGCCCAATCTCCCCCAAACCCACTTTATCCTGTGGGGCGCGGAGACCGCCGGCATCGTGAACCCCATCAACCCCCTTCTGGAAGCCGCAACCATCCGGGATATCTGCTGGGCAGCCAAAACCAGGGTTCTGGTGGCGCTTGGCGATTTGCCCGGAACCCAGATCTGGCAAAAAGTCCTGGCCATTCGAAAGGAAATCCCCACGCTTACCCATGTGATTCGCGTGATGGGAAACCCTGTTGCCGATAAAGATATTCTGGATTTTGAAGAAACCCTCGCCCCGTACCCCGGAGACAGGCTGACATTTTCCAGAGCCATTCATCCGGATGACATTTCATCCCTCTATCATACCGGCGGCACCACCGGAACACCCAAACTGGCCCGGCGAACCCATTTCAATGAAGTCATCATGGGCTGGGACATCCGGACCATGGGCGGCCTGAGCCAGAACTCAACCCTGCTGTGTGGCCTTCCCCTTTTTCACGTGAATGCAACCACCGTAACCGGCATTGCACCGTTTGCCGTGGGCGCGCATGTCGTGTTGCTGTCGCCATCCGGCTATCGCGAGCCCTCCATCATCAAAAATTTCTATGCCATTGTGGAACGATTTCGGGCAACCACGTTTTCAGCCGTACCCACGGCCCTCTCCACCCTTCTGGATATTCCGGTGGGAAACGCCGATATTTCATCGCTTCAATACGCCATCTGCGGAGCCGCGCCCTTAAGTGTCGAGCTGTTCCGGCGATTTGAAGCCCACACCGGCATGAAGATTCTGGAAGGCTACGGCCTGACCGAAGGGGCCTGTGCCTCTTCCATCAATCCCAAGGACGGCAACAGAAAAGTCGGGAGCATCGGCATTCGAATGCCCTACCAGGGGATGCGTGTGGTGATTCTGGATGATCGGGGCAATTTTGCGCGAAACGCCCAGGTTGGTGAAATCGGCGTTGTGGCCATTACCGGCCCCAATGTCTTCAAGGGCTATGTTGAGGACGTTCACAACCAGGGAATCTGGAACGACGGCCACTGGTTCAATACCGGGGACCTGGGCCGGATGGACGCGGACGGATATTTCTGGCTGACCGGAAGAAAAAAGGAGCTCATCATTCGCGGCGGCCACAACATTGATCCGGCTGCCATCGAAGAGCCGATTTACAAATATCCGGATGTCCGGATGGTGGCTTCCGTCGGCCGGCCGGACCCCCACGCCGGGGAAGTTCCGGTAGCCTATGTAGAACTGGTCGAAGGCAGCAAGGTCACCTGCGATGAGATCCTGAACTATGCCAGAGACAATATCGGGGAACGTGCAGCGATCCCGAAGGAAATCGTCATCGTGGATAAAATTCCCCTGACATCGGTGGGGAAAATCTTTAAACCCGCCCTGCGCTGGGATTCCATCAAACGCGTATATGCCGAGGAACTTGCCAGCCTGGGAAACATGGCATTATCGGTTGAAATCAGCGTCGGCGAGGACAAGTCGCACGGAACCAGCGCAGCGATAACAATCAGACCCGCACCCGGTATTTCCCGTGAAACCCTCATGCAACGGGTTCAGGAGATTCTGGCACGCTATACCATCACATACACTGTTCATTTCTTGTCCGAGGAAAAACGAGAGCCGCAAAACCAGGGCAGTTAGCCGATCATCCCATTCGCAGCCAGGACAGCAGCATAACGGCAAGGGTCAGTGAAAAAAAGAGATACTGGAAGGAGTATCCGGGAGGTTTTTTCTGGAGACACTCATAGATGCAACCGACCGCCATGCCGCTTCCCAGGCCAAAAAGATGGGCCAGAATATCGGTATGCGCTCCTTCGCTGAACAGCCCCAGAAGACAGAGACCGCCTCCCAGGGGAAGCCAGGCCCTGAAACGCTGTTTCGAAACACGGAAGCTGCTGAATGTCTGATGGGCGATGAGAATGCCAACTGCCCCGAAGACGGTAGTGGATGCCCCGATCGAATAATGGCCAGAGCCGTAAAGAAGCGCGGTCATATAATTGCCCAACGCTCCCGAGACAAGCAAGCAAAAAAATCCGACCCCAAATCCCTGAACGCTGCATACGACTGTAAAAAAAAGCGCCAGACTGGCCATGTTGCCGGCCAGATGAACCGAATCGGCGTGAATCATCAGGGCGGTTACGGTACGATAGCTCTCGCCATTCAGGATGGAAGATGCGGATGCGCCATATTTTTCTGCAAAGAACGAAATTCCCCCGTGATGTATCATGAAAATATGGCTGACCAGCAGTCCCAGAGCCGCTCCGATGCCGACATGGATTTTATGGGGAATACTGCTCCAGGTCTCCTCTTCATCGGGAATTTCACGATTTTCCTGAAAATATTTCTCAATCTCCTCCAGGGCTTTTTGGATGTCCTCGGGGTGAACCGATACCGTCCAATTGTCCGGCTGCCCGGTTATCCGGCAAAAAATCCCCGCGGATGCCAAAACTAGCAAACAGGTATTGGCATCCTCCTCCGAGAGATTGACGAAAAGCGCGATCATCGTTCAGCCTACAAATCCACTCGGGAAAAGACCAACCCCCGGCTTTGCCTGAGGTATTCTGGCGATGAATTAAAAACTATTGCAGCAGTTTCCACTGGCCCTCTGAGATCTGAACCAGAACCATGGAGTCTGTCCCCAGCCCGTTGTGGTCTTCGGGCGTGATGTTATACGTGCCGCTGACCCCGACATAGCCCGTGGTTTTTTCGATGGCGTCCCGAAGTTTTTCATTGTCCGTGCCGGCTTTTTTCATGGCGTTGGCCACGATGTATATCGCATCCCAGGCATAGCCGGAATGGGTATTGATGGGAAACTGCCGGTCATAGTGGAAAACATCCTGATACAAGTGAATAAACTCCTGAATGACTTTTTTCTGGGGATCGGTATCCTGAAGCTGGGAGGCCACCATCAATTTTGTGGATGGCATGATATTACCTTCGGATGCCTTTCCGGCCAGTTCTATGTATTTGGGGTCTGGAAGTCCATGGCATTGAAAAAGCGGAACCTGAATACCCAGTTGTTTGACATTTTTGGCCACAATCGAGCCTGCCTTGCCGATGGTCCAGCAAATGATGGCATCCGGTGCAGCCGTCTTGATGTTGATGAGCTGCGCCGTCATGTCGCTGTCCGTTGCCTGAAAGGATTCGGCAGCTACTATCTTGATTCCGTATTCCGCGGCCAGGGTTTCAAGCGCGGCTTTTCCATCCTTGCCGAAACCATCGGCTGCGGTCAGGATGGCAATTTTCTGAGTGCCTTTCTGCTTCAGGTAGGCATAGACTTTTTGAACGGCAATCGTGGTCCGCTGCGGGGACTTGAATGTCCAGTGAAAAGGTCCGAACTTGCCGCCCGCGATCACCGCATCCCCGCCAACGGTCATGAACGTGGGGACTTTCATCTGTTCGATGGTCGGCTTGGCCGCCATTCCGGTGTCGGTCCGGGTGGGGCCGATGATGGCAACGACTTTATCGGATTCGGTAAATTTCTTTGCAATGAGCGCAGCCTTTGTGGGATCCCCCTCGTCATCCGCAATCACAAGTTGCAAGGGTGCGCCATTGATTCCGCCTTCATCATTGATTTTTTTCACAACCATTTCAGCCACCAGCCTTGTCGGGGTGCCGATCGCCGAAGAAGGGCCGGTGAGGTCAAAAAATGCACCGATTTTGATGGAATCTGCGCTGTAAGCCGTTCCGACCGCCACAAACACGGGCAACAACAAGACCGCAGCCAACCATTTTTTCTTCATGAACCTTTCCTCCTTTTTATTAATCGTGAAAAGTGACAATTAGAAACCGTTCGCAACCACTTTTTTCAACAGGATTCTGCTGAGATCAGAAAACAATAACCATAATAACAAGATGGAAGGTCAAAATACGACAGCGGTCAAGCGTATTCCCGCCGCAATTCCTCCAGCATTTCATCGGTCAGACGTTCGCTTTTTCGCAGGTCCGCAAACTTGTCCAGCAAATCGTTCACAGTTAATCGCTGTTTTTCTTCCAGGGGAATATCGTCGATGATCTGGCCTTTGTTCATCATGATGGTGCGGTTGCCGACCTGAAGCGCCTGCTGCATGCTGTGGGTAACCATCAGGGTTGTCAGATTTTCCTGTTCCACAAAGTTTTGGGTCAGCCGGATCACCTGAGTAGCGGATTTTGGATCCAGCGCTGCGGTGTGTTCGTCCAGCAGAAGCACCTTGGGCCTGCGCAAAACAGCCATCAACAGGGTCAATGCCTGCCGCTGCCCGCCGGACAGTGACCCGATGATATTATCCAGTCGATCTTCCATCTGCATCTCAAGCTGTTTGACAGCCTGGCGGTATGAATCGCAACGCGCGTTCTTGAGCCCGATTCTGGGCAGGCATTTTTGATCCCTCAAATAGGCGATATGCAGATTTTCGGCAATGGTCATCTCTGTGGCCGTGCCCATAAAGGGGTTCTGGAATACGCGTGAAATGGATTTCGCCCGCTGAAAATCCTTTCGGGTGGTTTCTGGAATACGCGCGAAATGGATTTCGCCCGCTGAAAATCCTTTCGGGTGGTTACATCTTGCGCGTCAATGACAATTTTTCCCTGATCCGGAAGAAAAGAGCCGGCCATGGCATTCAACAACGTGGATTTCCCGGAGCCGTTGGTGCCGATCAAGGTCACGAAATCACCCGAAGCAATGGTCAGATTGATCCCTCTTAAGGCATAGACTTCGTTGACCGTGCCGGCATTAAATGTCTTATGCAGATCCGTAATTTCAATCATAATGGTCGCTTAATTTTTGCAGCCCGATTCATAAAAGCCTCGGGCAGTTCAATCCTGTTTTGCCTGTGCAGCCGTCCGGGAGGATTCTTTTTTAAGAACGTTGCCATCTTCTCCAACAATAACCGTGGCCTGGTCAAGGAGTTCCGCCGAAATCGAAATACCCATTTTTCGGGCTGCCTGCAGATTCACCCCGATGGTTAACCGAGAGTATTTTTCAAACGGTATGGACTTTGGATCTTCGCCTTTCAAAATCCGATCCACGATATGCGCCGCCTGAATGCCGCTGGAGGTGTAATCATAGCCCAATGCGCCCAGAATCCCATCCGAAAGTCGTTCCACATCGCTCATGAACACGGGAATTTTTCGGGATTCAGACGCCTTTATGACCGAATCCAACGCTGAAAAGACAATGTTGTCCGTCGCCAGCACAAACACGTCAATCTGTTGTTGGACCAGGGATTGCGCGGCCTGGTATACCTCGGATGAATTGGTGACGGTAACCCCGACAAAGATCGCATCCGAATCCTGTTGAACGGCCTGCTGCAATTGTTCCACATTATAAACCGAATTGGCCTGACCCGCATCCCATATACAGCCGATCTTGATTTTTCCCTTCAGGATTTGACGGACCATTTTAAGGGTCTTATCCATCGGGACTGAACCATAAACTCCGGTGACATTGGGCAAATGATCCCTGTCCGACCGGCCGGCATCGATAATGAAAGGATTGGCGACGGTGGCAAAAACGATCGGCCGGTCTTTGATTTTATTCATTGCGGCCTGAGTGCATCCGGTTGAGATGGGAACAATCACATCGATCCGGTCCGAAATGAATTTATCCAGGATGGTGTTGACGGAAG
>JAPLJE010000389.1 GCA_026388755.1 Deltaproteobacteria bacterium
CGCTTCAAGATGCAGCAGGACATCCCCCTTGGTGATCCTGCCGCCAGGTCCGGTTCCGGTGACGGCAGCAATATCGACAGGATGTTTCATCCGGTTTTCGTGGATGAGGCGGCGGACGGAGGGAGGTAGATGCGTCGAATCATGAATGGGTGAATGCGTTAATGCGGCAGTAGCCTCCACCGGCGGTGCGGATGGCTGGGCATCGGCGTGCGGGTGAAGGGACGGAGATGGAGATGCGGCGGGCATCGGCGGCTCCGAGGGCTGAACACCCGGGGCCAGGTGAAGCAGCGGAGAAGAGGGCCCGGGCGTAAAGACGGCTGTCCCGGCGTCGTTAGCCACAGTAAGGGTTGCGACAACCGTGCCGATGGGCACGGTTGTTCCCGCCGGAACCTGAATGTGAAGCACCCCATCGGCTTCTGCCGCCACTTCCAGCGACACCTTGTCGGTTTCAATCACCAGTATGGGCTCATCTTTTTTTACCGCATCCCCGTCATTCTTGAGCCACTGGGCAAGAACCGCTTCCCTGACCGATTCCCCCACGCTGGGAATTCTGATTTCAATGACCATGTTCATCATCCTTTGCCCTTGCCTTTAAGCAACGCCTCAAGGGCCGCAAACGGTCTGTGTCCGGAACCCGTATCCGTCTCGCCACCCGGGGTTTCACTGCCATACCATTCCGCGTCCAGATACCGGGAGTGCTCATTTTCGTGACAGTAGAGACAAAGCAGCTCCCAGTTGCTGCCGTCCGGCGGGTTGTTGTCGTGATTGTGATCCTTATGATGGACCGTCAGTTCCCGAATCTTTTTTCCTTCAAATTCACGCGCACATCTCGCACAAACCCATGGAAACAGCTTGAGCGCCCGTTCCCGGTAAGTCTTTTCCCGAAGCTCCCGGCTTGCCCTGGCCTCGGAAATGATCCGATCCATACTGCCGGCTTCCGCCGGTTTCTTTTTTTGTGACATATCCACGTCCTTCGGGTAATAGGCTATGGGTAACCTTCACCCTCCATCACCCATGGCCCATTGCTATTATCTATAATGTTGAACCCTTGTCAATAGGGATTCCAGATACCGCGATTTTACCTGCTGGCTGGCCAGGGCCTGCTGGATCGGCGGAATTTTTAGAATAACCCCTAGCACGGCGGCAAGTGCCCGGTGACTCCACAACACCCGATTGTCAAAGATCAGGTGCTGAAGCGTGCCGCGTTCAATGGCCATCGCGATGATCCGATGCGTACTGTCCAGGGGCGTGATCACGCGCTGTGTCCTTGGCTTTAAAACGACATTTCCCGGGGTACAGGCCCTTACACACAGGCCGCGCCCCAGGCAGATGTTCCCCTGAAGCGTTGCCTTTTTTTTATTCGGCTTGCGGGGATCATTGGCCGAAACCAGGGTCATGGCTTCCACGGGACAGATGGCGACACATTTCCCACAGCCCACGCACGTTTCCGTGTGGACTTCGGGAATAAAATTCGTGGTGTGAACCGGGTGAAGCACGCCAAAGCGCCGGGCGGCGATCATGGCTTCGCAGCAACACCCGCAGCAGTTGCAGATAAAACAAACGTTTCTTTTGACATTGTCGCCAAACTGGACAAGATGGTTTTCATAGGCCAGTTGCAGCAGATCCAGCCCTTCTTTTTTATCCACCCTGCGGGCGTGTCCATGCCTGATCAGCGAGGCCGCAACCGTGTTAAACGTCATGCAGATGTTCATCGGCGCGTCGCATGCCCTGTCCACGTGTTTCATCTTGTGCCGGCAGTAACAGACGCCGACCCCCATGTGCGTGGCTGTGGCAATCACCCCGGTTGCCCGCTCATAATCCAGAACCTGCACCGAGAGTTCGGTCGGCAATGCCGGTTCATGAACAAAGGTTCGGCCAAGTTGAGTTTCCCCCCGGGTAAAAAGATCCCGGATAAAATCGTCTTCCAGATTCAAATACTGATAAAAAAGCTCGCTCAGCACCTTCTGATCCATGTCACCGCGCACCCGCATGAGGGAAAACTCGAAAAAACCGGCCATGGGCGGCGGCAGGCAGTAAACAGACTCGCCATCCTGCTCGATATCCACCAGAATGGCCCGTGACGCCAGGTCATGCAGAATTTTCCGGGCGCTGGAAACATCCATCTTCCAGATGCCGGCAGCCTTTTCCGCAGTAAACGGATTGATGGGCATTTGAGAAACCAGGGCGGCTTCTTTTTCGCTGAAAAGCAGTTTCAGGATTTTAAACAGCAGATCAGATGGCGGAGCGCCCTGCGGAAACCGGTTCAAGCGTTCCACGAGTTCGGAATAACCGGAAGCTTTGAGATGGTGAGTCATCATCGTCCTTAATATCGAACATGAGATAACATGGCTCTCGGATGAACCTAAAGAAAAACTTCTTTCAGGATCACTTTTCCCTGATCGGTGTCAAATATTATGAGCTCTTTCAATATGGATTGAATACGGTACTCCAGAACTTTTAAAGCATATGGGAAATCAACGGTTGGCTCAAATTCGCCGACCACATGAATCCCGGATTTCAGATAATCCAATGACGAAACACCCACAATAATTCTTGCATTTGGAATAAATGTCCTTGCCTCTGAAGGCTCGATTGTCAGTTCCAATCCGGACAAACACTTCCAAAGAGATTCACTATTATTCGTAATCTCGAAAGAATAATAAGAAAAGCTGCCTGAAGCCACTTGAACTCTTGGGCCGGACATATTGAAAGCATGCCCGGTGTCGGTGATCTCCATCTCTGTGAGAATACAAAAAGAACTTTGTTTTTGATTTCTTGTTTCTCTCGATACATTATCGAAATCCATCTTACTGCTCGCAGCCTGCCAGGAATATCCATAATATTTTTTCAATATTTCCCTGTCGATTGCCAGTTTCATCATTCTGATTGAACGGTGATCGACAACACCGTTAATGGCATTAAATATGCCACCTCTAATCAGCATTTTTTTGGTTTTTGGATCGTAATAAAATGTCTGTCCAGAGCCGATATTGAAATAGAAAAATTGATTCGAATCCAGATTTGAAATGGCAGAAGATACGATTATATGATTATTTTCCTGGGTTTCAACGGGTCCTTTATTAATATTTTCTTTCTTCGTAAAAAAATCCTTAAAAAAGTCTTTCGTGTCCTGTAATAATGGAAATTCTTTCCCACGTTCAGATCGCCGACATGCCACATCCTGTTTTTCTTCTTGTGCGGCCATTTCTATCTGTTTGATTCGCTCAGTTTCGCTTTTATGGGATAGTTCAATAGAACCCATAATCACGAGCCCCAATAAACAGAATAGAAAAATAGATATGATAAATTTTCGGGTCATCAGCAAACTCTTAATAAGCGGTAGCGCCCACCTGATAATCACGGCGGCGGAAGGCGGCCCAGGCGATGATCAGGGTTATTGCGAAAAAAACTGTCAGGTACCCCAGCTCAGGCAGCACCGATCGAAGCGTGCCCTCCCGCACGAAAATCTCTACAAGCGCATTCAACCCCCAGGCTAGGGGTGAAAACAGACTGATCTTCTGCATGAGATGCGGCATGACATAAACCGGAACCATGATGCCGCCCAGGGCGGCGGCACATACCACGGAGACCGGACCAAACATGGAGGCCTGCTCAAAGGTTCGGGCAAGAGTCCCGAGCATGATGCCGTATCCGCAGGCAGCCAGCGCAATGGATGTTACAACGACGATCAGGGCCATGGGATCGGAGCCAAGGGTGAGAACCGGCGCGCCGAGCAGCGGCAGGCCCACTTTTCCCACCAGGACGATAAACAGAAATTGACCCCAGCAAACCGTAACATAGGCCATCAGCTTTCCCACAAGAACCGTCAGATAGGGAACCGGCAGCGTTCTCAGGCGAACGAAGGTTCCGTCCTGCCGTTCCCGAATGATCACGCCCCCCAGAGGAAGCACGATGAAAAACATGCCGAACACCGCCCAGGCCGACACGTTCTGCTGGACCGATGTCGGCAGCTTCTTCAAACGGCTCTGGCCGGCAACGACATCCATCAGCCGCCGGGTTCCCCATCCGGCATCCATCTGAAACAGCGGGGCGCTTCCCGGGTCGGGCTGGGGCCGGCCGGTTAAGGCCTGCAAGATAAGATTGAACTGAACGGGCAGTGTTTCCGCCAGAACCCGGGCTTTCATTTCCAGCTCCATGACCAGGAGCATCTGTTTCAATGCATTCAAAACAGAGGACCGGAAGGCGCCGTGGATCAGCGGATCGAAATAGACGATCAAATGCGGCATGGCAAGTTCTTCTGCCCCTGATGCGCCGGAGTATGCATCGGAAATCTGGTCCATGGCCCGTTTCTGCACCGCTTCGGTGGTTCCGGGTGGAATAACAATGCAAATCTGATACCGGCCTTTTTCCACCAGCGCCTGGGACTCTTCGGCATCTATCGCCTGCCCGTCCAATGTTGTTACAAGGTTGACAGCGCCGGATTCTCCCAGTTCTTTTTGAACACGCTTGCCAAAATCCTGGTGATCCTGGTCTATAAACAGGATATCCATGGTGGTTTCGCCCGTTGACTTCAAAACGTTTTCCTGGACAAGGGACACGACAACGACCAGTACTGCGGGCATGACGAAGAGTACAAGGAG
>JAPLJE010000074.1 GCA_026388755.1 Deltaproteobacteria bacterium
GAAACATCACGAAGCTGTCTGTTCCGGTTTCAATCGGCTTGAGGCGAATCTTGAAAACAACCGAGAAGACAAAAATGAAGATCAACATATTCGCCAGGGGGGTAATGATGCTCCACAGGAGGCCGCCCATTGATCCGGCGTATCTACCCTTGATTTCCTGGTTGACAAATCCCCAGAACAGGGTTTTATGTAAAAAAGGGGCCTTAATCCATTTGATAAACATATACACCTGATAACATATACACCTGATAATTTCTCTTCCATCTCAATAAGATGAAATGGGCATTTTTGACTTTTAATAATATATTTGAAATCGTTGAGCCCTATCCCGGAATAAGATAGGAATATATTATATATCATATCAAATTGATTTTGTCGAATACACGCATACTGATTTTTATGGAAAGAGGGATGGCAAAACAGAGGGGGTCCGTTCAACGGTGTATCCATTTGGGGTGATAAATATATGCCTGAAGTCCTGTCTCGTGCTTCGGGATGGTGCACGAGAAAATGTCATTTTTCTGACATAATATGTCAGAAACGCCCAAGCGTTTCATGGGAATAGAAGGTGATTTTTAGAATGCGGACAGGAAAAACAGGGGGGGGTGTAAGCCAAGATGCATGCAGTTTGGGTGATGATTTTCAGGCATCACCCAAACTGCATGCCGGATCTTAAACAGGTCGAAGGTCAGGGCGTTGTAACAAATGTAAACGCCGCGCCCTGAAACTGGGAGAAATCTCCTTGCGGCGCGTAACCAAAGAGAAACCCGATTCCGGAATCCACAATCGACGCGCAATTAAGGGTGCCGATCTGATTAAATAAGAATTTGAAGGCCCCATCACTCCATGCGCTGTCGTAAGCCCCGGTTATATGTCCTTTGATGGGCTCTCCGCTTGTATAATACAAAAATACATCTTTATTCATCAAGTCTTTCTGGGCAAAATACATGATATTCGCATCAATCATGAACAGCGCGGAATAATAGATAACATTACCGGTCAACGGAGAATTGCCCGTCAGCACCGGAATGAGATTGTTCATATCGATATTTGTGCACGTCTTTCTCTCAATAGTGATCTGAGATAGCGGCTTGGCAGTGAAACTCAGATTTGACGGCGTGGGTGTCGGTGTGGGGGTGGGTGTCGGTGTGGGGGTGGGTGTCGGTGTAGCTACCACACATATATTGTTTACGCAACTGCCGTTGATGTTGGCGCAGGCATACGGATTACATCCCGTGTCCGGAGTGGTTGTCGGCGTCGGCGTTGCAGATGGTTTTACACACGAATTCCCCACACAGGTTCCTCCCAAAAGGAAACACGATAAAAAATCACAAGAACCAGCGGAGGGTGTCGGTGTCGGTGTCGGTCTAGCTATCACACATGTACCGTTTACGCAACTGCCGTTCATATTGGCGCATTCATACGGATTACATCCCGTGTCCGGAGTGGTTGTCGGCGTCGGCGTTGCAGATGGTTTTACACACGAATTCCCCACACAGGTTCCTCCCAAAAGGAAACCCCATGGTATTCCAGTTATAAGTTGTGTACCATCCCAGGTAGGTACCCGGCGTGTTTGGAGTTCCAACTCTTATTTCATTATTGGAGTAATAACTAATAATTGATCCACTGACGGCCTTCAGAATGACATATAGCCATCTGCCCTGGGACTCGGCGGTGATATTGGGGCTGTTGTCGGTGACAACTTGCAAATATCCCTGTGAATTTACAACTATATAGTCGTTGTTGATCATTTGACTCAAGCTGCCACCTGTACTAGGCAAAGCTGAATAGTTGCTTGGAACGTACCCGGAATCCGCATCCGGCGGACGCCCGAATCTGGCAACGGCAAACGCTCGATTCGAAATACCGGCGGTTGTGGATTGCGTAACATACGCAAGCAAGGTGTATGCAGACGATCCAGGTGGAATAAATATTTTGAATAACGTGCTGGATATGTACTGATTAGGTCTGTTGGCATTAAGGTATCGTGTTGTATTGTAAATACTTGTGACACAACTGGCGTCATTCTCTTTTCCACATACAACAATGGAATCGGTTAAATCGTTTTGATATCGATAGCCATAACGTGTCTGCGTCTGCTGGTTTCCGCTGGTATCCGTATAGGGAAAGGACCTTGGATCCTGATACAACGAGTGAAATGCGCTTTCAGGGTATGACGCTGCATCAGTCTGGATAGTGAATAACAGTGACAAACTCAATAAAACAGCAAGATTTGCCGACACTGATAAACGATTCATTTTCATAGTTTCCTCCCATAACCTGTGAATAAATCTTGTTGATATTTTATATCATGCAAGTTACAGGCCATAAACCGCAATGTCTCAATTTTCAACCTTCATCCTTTTACACTCAATCCCTGGGGCTGTAAGCACTCCTGGATTTAACCTAACGCATATACATAAAAACTAAGACGGGACCACTTTTTGTTTTAAGTAATCCCGTCTTTTTTTTGCCAAGTTATTGGCTACAATATGTCTTATTTTTTAAGGTCCTACACAAGCCCCTAATGCTGAATCCGTATATTGATAATCAATCAGTGTGGTAGCTGCAGTAAGGGAGCAATATACAAAATCATCCGTCCATGCGCCATAATTGGCTGTTAGTCCAGTAGCTCCAACATAAAGAAATGTAGGCAATACCGGCGTACCAACGTATGATAGGGGATGAGTTTGTGTTGATCCTGCGTCTACAGCGGCATAACCAGCGACTATAGCATTTGTAAACCAATAATGCGCCCAGCCTTCTTTATAGGGGAATGCAGAAGCACCAATCAAATTGACTTCGTCGCAGAATCTACGAACCGTTGTATCACCACCGGAAAAAGGTGATCCGCCAGTCGGTGAATTTTCCAGAAGGTCGAAAATCCTCAGTCTAAAGGGCACGCAATAAAAATCCGGATCGGCCGAATATTGACCGAAATACGGACCATCCGCGGTTTTTTGACCCAACGCGCAGCCACCGGTTGTAACGGTCAGCTTGGTCGGGAATGTAAAGATGTGCAGCGCCAAATCCTTGTCATTGACATAAGGCATGGCAATGTCATCTTTTGATAAAGCAGCTTCAACTTCCAAAAGGTTATTTCTGGCACCAACACCCAATCGGGTCTCAGCTGCAGTGTCCAAAATAACATTTGTTTCGTAATCTTTCAGGTTTGTCGCCCTAAGATTTGCACTAAGCCCCGCTACAGCATTCTGAACCTGCATGTATCCGGCAAGTACATTTGGATGATTAACAGAAGGAAAATTCAGTACTGCAGTAGATCCCGCTTTAAAATTTTCATATGCCGTCCAGAGTGTCGTCTTGCAAAGGGGTCTCGCTCCAGCATTCCCGGATGCTGCAGTAATCACCTCGCTATAACCCAGGTAATCGGCGTCGTCGGAACAGTTCAGCGGAAACATCACCTGATGCAATACACATACTTTTGTAGCAAGAGCAGCAGTACAATTGCTGCTGGCGCCAGCCCAACAGATATCGGCTGCAGCTATCCCGGATGTGGACCCCAGAACGCTATCGTCCGTGCTGTCAATAACAACTCTTTTTGTTACGGTATCGACCATCATTCTACCTGTCCAGACGTCCGCCGGAGTCAGGTAAATGAAAAAATCCAGCAATTCCTCGCTGTTTTTAAAACTTCTGATGACCACTTTTGCAACAACAGAGTTTACCTCATCCGTATTGATAACCGTCAACTTGGTCTCCCATCCCCCATCCAGCGCTAAAAAGTAGGGGAATATCAAGACATCACCTTTATTGTTCGGAGCAGTCGTAACATGTTCGGTGTAGTTCCATGCCCATACTGACCCGCTCATCACCATCAGCGCCATCAACATAAGAGCAGCACACTTTAGCAATCTTCTCATTTTCTTCCTCCTTTAATGTTTACCTTAACATCAATAACCTCATAATTGTCCATATTTTTCCAATCCGTTATTTTTTGCCCTTCACCCCCCTTCATCTTTCATTGTGATCTATCTTGCAAAACGCCGTCTTCGCTTAATTTATATTTGAAACAATGGATCCTTGATAATATGGTACCATTTTCCATCCACCAATACCCATCGATCCACCAGAGACACCTGGTTCTGTTCGTTGCCGACTTGTATTGTCGCCAGACAATCAACCGCCACCAGGTAGTCGGAAACATTTCGAATTTTCTGAATCTCCATCTTCAGCAGCCTGTTTTCTGCAGCATGCTGCACATACCCCCGATACTGCGACAACGAAATACGCTCTTGAAAATAAGGATATTCCGCAGTATAATTATCTTCCACGCGGCCGGAAAACCGATTGAACCAGTATTCTGAGAATCGTTTTTCCATACTATTGTCCGGCCAAACGGCTGGAGGCTCGCTTCCAGATTGATACGCCAGCTGAATGGTTCTGGCAGGCGCTGTTGCGCACCCAGCCGGCAGCAACAATGATAGTGTTAGTGTCATAACACAACACAGTTTGAATTTCAAGAATATTTTATATAAATTATTCAATTTGACCCGGTCATTGTCCATTAATTCATTTTAATATGATATTTGTTAATCAAGCTGTCAACAAATTCTTTGACAATATTCTCTTTATTGCTTTCGATGATCATAAAACGTATCTCATCTTTCAACGCATCGTCAAGCGGCTTTACATTTATTCTTCCGTCTGGAGCCGTCCCCGTTCTGTATTTTTCCGGGTTGGCGCGATAGTACGACTCGATTACAGCGCCTGATATTATCCAATCCGATAGAATTTTCTGTATATACTTATTACTTTCCACAATCTTCGGCTCAACACTTTCAGAACCTTCCGTAAGCGCCTGTCTTTCCTGATTTCTGCGGTATTCTCTGGACAATAATTCATATTTCAGCACAGAGTTTATGATTTCATTCTGAGGCAATTTCAGTTTTTTGGATGCAAAAAAGGCGCTATACGCATCAACATTTTCCTGGGTCAGCACAAAATCATCCCCCACAGCCACGATTTTATCATCGGGCTTTTGTCCCGATTCCCCCCGACCTGCTGCTATCGCTACAAGAATCATGCTGACAGTCATCAGGAGCATCAATTTATTCTGAGCCCGAAACCGGTTTATCCACATAAATAATCAGCTCTTTCGCCGTTGCTTATACTTACTTTTCTAAATCAAATGAAATGCTCTGGATTATAGAACTTCTGTTTTCTTCTATCCAAAAGATTCAGCGATTGCAAGGAATATTTTATTATTTATTTAAAACTTATTGGCTTTTATGCATTTTTTTCGGAAATCAACCCGAAAAAGCCGACCCGAATGCGTATATCATGGATTCTCGGGCGGATTAAACGGCAGCGGCAATGGTGCATTACTAGGAGGCATGGATTGATTTCTTTGCTCGGCTCCACTTTTTAATAAATCCGCAAACGGGTTCCCTGTGCTCCCTGGATTGACTGCACCTGAATTGTCTTGAACGGCCTTACCGGCTTTGGCGCCACCGAACGGGCTGCCCTTTTCTTTATCAGCAGGAGTTCCCTGTGACGGATTTGGATTCGTGGTTTTGGGGTCGTTTTTTGAAGTCCCCGGCTGTTGGGCATCCGCGGACATTCCCGGCTTGGGCGCATTTGGCTGATTATTGACCGGTTCAGGCGGCGGAGCCGGCCGTGTTTTAACGCCCTTGTACAATTCCAGCCTGACCGTGTTTTCTTTGGTGGCCATCAAGACA
>JAPLJE010000443.1:0-2108 GCA_026388755.1 Deltaproteobacteria bacterium
GTTTTCCGGAATCGCCTTGAAGCTAATGAATGACCAGCGCATCTTTACCGGTCGCCACGGTCAGCTCATTTGAAAATCCCTTCAGAACCATGCCGGGAGGCTCCTGCGTCACAACAGGTTTTTGGCATGCCCGGTATATTTTGATCCGCATTCCGTTATAAAAACAAAAAGCACCGGGCCACGGCGTCAGTCCCCGAATGCGCGCCTCCAGTTCATCAGCGGCCTGCCGCCAGTCCAGATGCCCGTCTTCTTTTTTCAAAAGCGGAGCGTAGCTTGCCTGTTCATGGATCTGGGGGGTTGCGTTTTTCCGATGAACTTCATAATAGTTCAGGGTCTGAATCAATAGATCCGCTCCCAGCAAGGCGAGCCGGTCATGCAGGGATCCGGATGTTTCATCAGAGAGAATCGGAACCGATGCCGACGACAGCATATCTCCCGTATCCAGCCCTTTATCCATCAGCATCAGCGTAACGCCGGTTTCTTTTTCCCGATTGATGACGGCCCATTGAATGGGCGCAGCACCCCGGTATTTGGGAAGCAGGGATGCGTGAATGTTGACGGCCCCCAGCTTCGGTATCTCCAGTATCCGCCCGGGCAGGACATGGCCATAGGCCGCAACTACCAATAGGTCGGGGTTAAGGCGAATCATTGCATCGCAAAAATCCTGAGTCCGAACCGAATGGGGCTGGATGATCGGGTATCCCAGATCGAGCGCGGCCTCTTTGACCGGCGAAAAAACAACCGTCTTTCCGCGTCCCTTGGGCCGATCCGGCTGGGTAACAACCTGCAGAACCCTGTGCCCGCTGCGACAGAGCCCTTTAAGCGCCGGAACCGCGAACATAGGTGTGCCCATAAACACGATGCGATAAGAAGGGGTCATGCTAGTTTCAGTCGCTTCTTGATGCGTTTTTTATAAAGATTGCGTTTGAGCACACTGATGCGATCAATAAACAAGATACCCTGCAAATGATCTATTTCATGCTGCAATACAATAGCCAGATAACCTCCTGCGGCAATGGAAAGCGGCTTTCCGTCCCGATCCATTCCTTCCACCTGAATCTGCGAAAATCGGACAACATCTGACCGGTAATCCGGAACACTGAGGCAGCCTTCATTTTCAGAAAGAACTTCACCTTCCTGACAGATGATTCTCGGGTTGATCAGGACATGAAGCGCGCGCTTATCATCCCGGGGGGACACGTCGTACACCAGGAAACACTGATTAATCCCCACCTGGGAAGCAGCCAAACCGACGCCCGGGGCATGATACATTGTTTGCGCCATGTCATCGATCTTTTGCTGAAGATCGCCGTTGATATCGGTTACCGGAAGGACGGGTTTGCACAGCATAGCGTCCGGATATTCCAATATTTCAAGTATTGCCATAAAAATGTCTCAACTGAATTAGTGGTCAGTGATTTTTTACTGACCATTGCAAACTGGCTCCTGAACTCCTGACATCTGACCTCTATCTGTCGATTTGACGGGAAACCTGCCAGACATTCACGCCGGTCACGATCGCCGATCCCATACCCACAATGATCACCGGAAACATCTGGACCGCATGATTGGCCAGGGTAAACCCGGCTGCATCCTTGGCGGACACGCCAAAAAGGGCCAGGGCAAATACGCCGCCCGCCTCCCAGATTCCCCAGAAACCCGGTACGGAAGGAATCGAGATAAACAGGCAGACGATGACCATGACCACCGAAAGCTCGGCAAAAGACAACTCGACGCCTGGAGCACCCAGGGTCATTGTGTAATAAGATAAAACATTCAACCCCCAGATCAAGAGTGAAAGGCCAAAACACTCTGCCATTTTCCAGGGTTCCTTGAGCAGCAAAAACCCTCTGGAAAAAGTCAGCGTGAACCTGACCAGGAAAAGGCTGAAGCGCTGGTAAACCAGTTCCTGAAAGGCCTGGCTGGTAAAAAAAAACAGCTTTGGAATCCTCAGAAACAAACGGTTCATCCAGTTTCTGCTGGATTCCAGAGCCACCAGCACAATTCCCGCCAAAAGCAGCAGGCTCAGGCGTGTGATGCCTTTCGCAGCGCTGATCAACAGGGTTTTGTTGAGAATATAACCGCCAAAGTGAATTTCCAGTACCGGG
>JAPLJE010000443.1:2130-3861 GCA_026388755.1 Deltaproteobacteria bacterium
AATCTGAACCACCGTGAGCATCCATGAAAAGAGAAGCAGCAGAATTATGGCGTCAAAGGTCCGCTCCGCGGCAACGGTTGCCAGGCCGGTCGAAAACGGGAATTGTTCTTTCTGTTGCAGAATGATCGGCCTGGCGACTTCTCCCACCCTTCCCGGCAGGATGCAGTTCAGCATGAATCCAATCATCAGGGGATGAAAGGCCTGCCAGAAACCAACGGGCTGAGAGGATCCCAGAATCAACTGCCAACGATACACCCTTAGCGTGAATCCGGCCAGAGCCAGCAATATCGTCGGAATAATCCAGAGATAATTGATGGATTTCAGGTAGGCCATCAGGTCGCTGAAGGGGACCTGCCTGAATGCCAGGTAAAGGGCGGCAATGGAAACAGCCAGTCCGATGAAAAGGGACAAGGACGCGGTTTTTTTCATTTAGTTAAACCAGTTGAGAAAGAACCCCACGAGCATATTCGATATCTTTACGGATTTGCTCAGAAAGCTCGGATATGCCGGAAAATTTGATTTCATCCCGGATGCGCTTGACAAAATTTACCCGAATATTCTTTCCATAAATGTCATTATGAAAATCCAGGATGTGGACTTCAACCGTAAAGATGTTGTCGCTGAAGGTGGGACTGTAGCCGATGTTGGCAACGCCCATGAATTGCCTGGCCAGGAATTCAACTGTTACGGCATAAACCCCGGCTTTGGGACAAAGTTCATCCTGAAGCACCATGTTGGCTGTGGGAAACCCCAGGAGTTTTCCTCCGCGATTCCGGCCGCTGACCACGGTTCCGCGTACCTGATAAAACCGGCCCAGTAATTTTTTCGCGGAGGCGACCTTCCCCTTTGCAATCAGCTCCCGAATTCGCGTACTGCTGATTCTGCCGGGTTTGACCGATGATGCCGTTATCCAGTCGGAAACCAGGACTTCAAAGCCCATTTCCTGCCCCAGGCTTTTCAACAGATCCACATTTCCTTCCCGGTTCCTGCCGAATGTGTAATCGTTTCCAGCGATAATGGCCCTCATTCCCACGCATTTTACCAACTGTTCCACAAAAGACCTGGCAGACATGGCTGCAAACTCATGGGTAAACGGAATACAGATCAATACATCAATGCCAGAGGCTGAAATCAGCTCCAGTTTGTGCTCGCTCAGGGTAATCAGGGACAATGTCTTGTTATGGTTCAATACCCGAAGCGGATGGGGATCAAACGTCATGGCAATGGAAGTTCCGCCGATCTCTTCCGCCTTTTCGATGACTTCATGAAAAAGCGCCTGATGTCCGATATGAACGCCATCAAAATTGCCGATGGTGATGACCGCATTTTTATATGGCCGGTCGATTTGATCCAGACTTTTGATAAATTCCATTAAAAATCTTTTCCTGAAAAACAATTAACTTGACATGCACATAAAAAAAATCTATTTAGACCAAATTGAACATTAAATCAATCTATTTGATGTTCAATTTGCCGAAGTGGCGGAACTGGTAGACGCGCTAGGTTCAGGGTCTAGTCGGAGTACTCCGGTGGGAGTTCGAGTCTCCCCTTCGGCACCACCTGAAATTGATAACCCGCATCTGTTTGCAGTTTATTTACTGTGATAGAGAGCGGGTTTTTTTTATTTCAAACATTGTCTCCTTCGTGATTGTCAAAAGGAAGGATATTTGTGATTGCGGCGGAACGGTTTTCTAACCTACCGGAAGAAAAAAAGGAGCGCATTCTTACCGT
>JAPLJE010000702.1 GCA_026388755.1 Deltaproteobacteria bacterium
GCTTTTTGAAAATATCGCAGACCATCTCGCCCACTTCGCAGTAGTTTTCGAGTTTTTCGGATATTTTCACCTCAACAATCGGCATATCCGAAGGCCCCAAAGCGTTTACGTAGTCGTCGCCAACGGCTTTGGCCACTTCACTGCGGTCAAAAGGCATATCCACATCGATATCCCCGGAGGCCTTACCCATCATTCGCGCCACATTTTCCTTCAACTCCTGATAGGAAACGAAGGATACCCCCTCTGAACCCAGGTGCGCGACATATTCCGGTCCGGTTACTGAAACCACTTCATCATAATTGAACGGCATATCGATGCCGATCCATTTGGACCGATCCGGCGCTCCAGCCATCTTTTTGGATCCGGCTGACTTTTTGGCTGTTTTCTGAGGGCACAGATGGGACTTGTTTCCGACCTTGCAGGTTGCGCCCAGTTTCTTGAAAATATCACAGACCATATCACCGACAGCGCAGAAATTTTCCAGATTGTCCGGGATTTTTACTTCGACCACCGGCATATCCGACCGGCCAAGTGTCTTCACATAATCTTCCCCGGTGTATTTGGCGACTTCATCCCCGTCAAACGGTATATCGATATCAATGACGTTGATTACCTCGATTTCCTTTTCAGAGGTTTTGGCCTGAACCAGATCACCAGCCATGGCTTTCTGGACGACGGTTCGCAGCTCATCCGGTGTAAACGGTTTGGACACATAATCCAGCGCACCCAGACGAATGGCTTTTAACGCGGTATCGGTCGACGCATACGCGGTCATCATCAGCGCCCGAGTTTTCGGCCACTCGGTTTTAACCTGTTTGAGAAGTTCCAGGCCGTTCATCCCAGGCATGACGATATCTGAAATCATCAAGTCAAACGACTCGGTTTTCATCCGCTCCAGCGCTTCTGCGGCGCTGAGTGCACAGATAACCTCATAATTGTTTTTGGACAGAATTTTTTCGACGTTCTGGCAAATTCCCTTTTCGTCATCGACGACCATGATTCTCTCTTGCGTATTCATATCGTTTCCTCCTGGCGAGTGATTATTAACGAGCATTTGATTACATATAAAGCACGTCTTGTGCCAATATTGTTAACACTTTGATATTATATATTTTCATTTAAAGCCACTGTACATCGTTACCCGGTATCTGTATGATCTTTGTATTCTTATTTCAGTGATCAGCTACCTGACAGAACGCCGCCATTCCGCGGTTGTCAAAGAAATTGATAGCATTTCAGACTATTATAACTGGATGGATATCAAAGAGATAAATGTATAGAATAATTATACAGTGTATGACTTAGATGAGGGGGGCAGGAATCAGCCGGGAGGCATCCGAAGCCGCTGAGAGCGGGTAATACCATGTTTTTTCATCAGATTTTGAAAATTGGTCCGCTGAAAGCCTGTTTGCCGCGCGGCCTGAGTGACATTCCAGTTGTTCTGTTCCAACGCATGGGTCAGGAATTTTTTCTCCAGTTCGCTGATTGCGTCGATTCGAATGTTTTTTTTAGCCCGTTTCAGGGCTTCGTTGGTTTGGGGAATCGATTCCGGCATGGCCGGTTCATCAATCGCATTGTCATGCAGAAATAAATCCGCTGTGGTAATCAGTTTTTGTTCACAGTGAATTACTGATCGTTCAATCACATTTCTGAGCTGGCGGACATTGCCCGGCCAGTCGAAGGCCATGAGCCGATTGCCTGCATTATCATTAAACCCGGCAATGGATTTATTCATCTTGCGGCTGAACTGCTTCAGAAAATGATAGGCGATCGGCAGGATATCGGGTTTTCTGTCCCGGAGCGGCGGAATCAGAATGGGATAGACAAAAATCCGATAATAAAAATCCTGACGAAACGTTCCGACCGCAGCCATGTTCTGAAGGTCCTGGTTGGTGGCAAAAATCAGTCGAACATTTACCTTTTGCAGGGTCGTCCCTCCAATTGGATAAAACTCCTGACTTTCCAAAAAGCGCAGCAGCATGCCCTGAACATCGAGAGTGATATTGCTGATTTCATCCAGAAAAACGGTTCCTTGGTGGGCAAGCCTGAAAATCCCGCTCTTTTCCCGGTGGGCTCCGGTAAACGCACCCTTGACATGGCCGAAGAGTTCAGATGCCAGAAGATTGCCGGAGAGGGTTCCGCAATCCACTGCATAAAACACCCCATCCTTACGGTGGCTGTTGGCGTGAACCGCCCGTGCGACCAGTTCCTTTCCGGTACCGCTTTCACCGCATACGAGCACGGTGGCGTCCGTCGGCGCCACTTTTCGAATCATGGATACCACTTTTTGAATCTGAGGGCTCTTTCCTATCAATTGATGGGCAATGGGCAAAGCGGATTCTTCAGAATTTTTCAATCGGTGATTCTGATGGCTTGTCATGCGGTCTGTGACGGCCTGAAGCACGACTGCGCGCAGTTCATGGGGCGTAAAGGGCTTGGGCAGATAGTCAAACGCGCCGATTTTCATGACCTCAACCGCAGAAGACACGGACGCATAGCCTGTCATGACGATCACCCGAATTTCCGGATCTTTTTCCTTGACACGACGAAGTACTTCCATGCCGCCCATACGACTCATTTTCAAATCAGTCACCACCACATCAAAGGGTTCGGCTTCAATCAGGGCCAACGCCTCTTGGCCGTTCTGAGCTATCGAGACCTCGCAGTCCATCTTGGAGAGAATTTTCTCACAGTTTCTGCAGATGTTGATTTCATCATCCACAATGAGAATACGCGGCGTATCAGAAGGCATTGGCGATATCCTGGCGGAAAGGCAACCGAATGGTGAATATGCTCCCCTGCCCCAACTGGCTGCTGACGGTTATCGCCCCGCCGTGCTGGGCAATGATGCCGCTGGTAATTGCCAGGCCTAGACCGGTGCCGCTTTCCTTGGTGGTATAAAATGGATCAAAAATTTTATCCAGTTCTTCTTTTGGAATGCCCTTGCCGGTATCCCGGATTTCAATTTCCGCATATTTTGGATCCGCGACAATCCGCGCGACAACCGTCACTTTCCCGCCTGAATCGGTTGATTCAATTCCA
>JAPLJE010000785.1 GCA_026388755.1 Deltaproteobacteria bacterium
TGCCCTGTTTCGAAATAGAATCCGTATCTGCCGGTGCGGGATTTTGCATGGTCAAGCATCTTTTTTACCGTCAAATCGAAAATTTTATTGGCATCGTCCGTTCCTGCCAGACTCTGGAACACAATCGCTACGGAACCGGGGAATTTTTCCTCGACAGCGCTCTGAACATCGATATGAGCCAATGCGCACCAGGGAAGGATATCCTGCAATCCAAATGCTTCCACGACATCTTTAAGCGCTTTTTCGATATTGCCTACATTGTCCACCCGGCTATCCACCGGATTATTGCCAATCACCACATCGCCCGTTGCAAAAGAAAATCCGTTAAATACCTGCCAGATGATATCGTCGATATTGTCAGTAGGAGAATTCGACTGGATGCGTGCCCCCATGTATCCTTTGGCACCGATTTTACTTCCCGGAAGCGGATTGAATACTTTGCTGCCGACAGCAATCAATTCCAGATTGTTCATCAGTATCACCACCGCGGCAATGACATCGCTGTTTAAGCCATACATAACGCTTTTGATGGCATCTTCCAGGTTATTCAATAAAAATTTCTTCAGGTCTCCTACGGTCCAATCTTTAATTTTCTGGTATTGTTCCGGGTTGGTGGTATCCCAAATCAGTTTTTGCAGATCGTCTTCTAACAATACATTTTCATGCAATTCCCGGATTCGCGTTTCAAAAGCAGTTTGCGGGCATTTTCTCTGGTTGCGGAGTCCGAAGCGGCGACTCCGATGGCTTCGTCCCCTTCTTTATACTCATTAGCAAAACCAAAAACCAGACGGTACAAAGCCTGATCAAAACCGCCTTTGGTTCTTTGAGTATTCATAAAAATGTTTTTCCCCATTTTTTAAATCTTCCAATGCGGTTGACTTATACCCAGCACCCTGTCTCTCCATCGGCGCACACTCATCAAGTCGAACCGTTCGCCCACAAAGACGATTTGTTTCACTGGTTTGTTGCTGTTAAGGATATTGAAGCAATTTGTTTGGCGTATTCATGCATATTCCAAGACTTTTTCCACAGATTCAACAATGGGTGAGATGAAGAGAAATCGCTTTTTGAGAGTTTTTGGATAGCACCTGTAATGGATGCTGTCAATGTTATTAACGAGCCAATTTTCTAATAATAGTGATGAAAAAATCAGTGTTATTGTGTTGGAAAGTGGTGAGTAGTTCGAAGCAAATTGGACGTTACACAGAGTTCTTACTTACGAAGGACTTGCAAGAGGGCGTTTGTCCGGCTTTGAGGGTTAAGGCTCCCGTAAGGCCGGAGCTGTCCGAGGCCTCCGGCCTTCCCGCCCTGGGGTCAGGATTGGCCGATGAGATTCAATTTTTTGATAATATTGATAAATTCATCCTGGAAAACAGGAATGTTGGTATTTCGCAAAAAAGCGGCATTCCAGGTAATCGGCAATCCGTTTCGGGTGATGGGACGTGCGATGATACCCGTTGCCAACAGCGAATCCTTTACCGCCCATCTGGGGAAAACGCCGACACCGAATCCCGATGCAACCATTTCAATAATTGCGTTGGGCTGGCCCACTGTCATGAACCGTTTGGGCTCTATTCCCTTTGGTTTCAGGACAGCCTGATAAAACCTGTTCTTCCCTTTTTCCGAATGGGATATCAGGTTCATTCTGCTGAAGTCCTGCAAATGGATACATGGCTGGGCACTGAAGGGGTGATTCTCGGGAAGGATGTAGACCATTTGATCTTTAAAGAGCGGCGAATAAGTATAATTATCGTCAGGTGAAGGCGCCGCGGTGATGATCAGATCAAATTTCTTTGCTTCGAGTTCCCGGGCAAGGTCTTCGGAATTACCGATCTCGAACTCGATATTGGGAAATTTGCTTTGAAATCGTTTCATGACGCAGGGCAGCCATTTATAGCAGAAGATACACTGCGTGCCCACCTTGAGTTCGCCCCTGTCTCCGGCGGCTCTTTTGGCGATCTCGAGTTCCGCATCCTCAAGGGCATCGATAACATGTTCTGCTGTCTGCAACAGCTCCTTGCCGGTTGTCGTCAAGATCATTTTCCGGAGAGTCCGGAAAAACAGGTCCACCTTCAGCTTGCTTTCAATGTCCTTCAATTGCTGACTGATGGCGGATTGAGAAAGAAACAGTCTGTCCGCGGATTTGGTCATATTCCCGGTTTCGGCAATGGAGCGGATCATCCGCAAATGTTTGATTTCCAGGTGGTTCATGTGTTATAAATAATGCCTCCTTATTGATATTATCATATTAATTAATTTTACTAATATATCAATTCAGCGTATTTTCCAAGTACATTCATTACCGGGCTACAAAGTTCTTCACCGGCGGCCCATTCCATTGGACATTTTCAGAAAAAGGAGACACACATGGCGCTTATCAACACGGTTTCACCCGAAAAGGCGGAAGGATCCATCAAGGAAGCATATGAGATGTTTATGAAAAACATCGGCATGATTCCCAGACCTATGGAGATGATGAGTGTCAGTCCGGCCCTCTTCGACATCCAGCTCCAACGGATTCGTTATTTCTCCAAACACCCGACACTCAGTTTTCCCCTGCTCGCCCATATCCGGTATCTGGTGGCCCATAACCTGAACTATGCTTTCTGTATGGATTTCAATAAACATGTCCTGAAAAAGCAGGGAATCGGTGATGAGGATATCCGCAAGATGGAAGCCGACCCGTCACAGTCGCTGCTGGAAGAGAACGAAAGCGCCATGCTGGCCTTTGTTGTCAAGGCCATTAAAACCCCCGGATCGGTTACCGCGGAGGATGTCAAAAAATTGAAGGATCTGGGATGGGAGGACAAGGATATGGTGGATGCACTTTCACAGGGGGTCAGCATGATCGATCACTCCATCATGATGCAGGCCTTTCAGATTGACCAGAATTGCATGATTGTCTGATCGTATCGACGTGGAAAATCAAGTGCCCGTGATCATAAATCGGCACAGACACTTGATTTTCGTTTATGACCCTCTGCACTTTTCCCAGGCAGGATACATCCCACTTTCAATTCTCGGCTTTCAATTCTCGCCTCGATCAGTATTTTGCCCCATCCGCCGCATTCAATGCCGACATCTTGGCAATGGGCGCGATGAAAAACCGGCAGAGGATCCAGTTGCTCGTAAATGCGCTCCTGAATAATCCACATCAAGCGCGACATGGCCGGCAGGATATAGGGGCAGATTTTCTTGGGACATTTGTGGGCGAGCATATACCCCTCGGCGCTGAAAATGAACCGGTCTCCGACCTTGTGCTCGATGTTGCACCCGTGGGATTCGATGACCTCGAAAATCACCGTCTTGTTTACCAGGTCATTGGCCCTTTCCATGATTTTGAGATTGCGGGGCGTGTTTTTGAATATTTCAAGTTCAGCATCGGAATACCCCAATCGTTTCTGCATGAATCGCCAGATGGCTTCTTCTGTTTGTTTTTGCTCGGTCATTTGATTTTCCTCCCTATTCATGAATGTAGTTTCCCTGTCATCAGCCGGTCCTCCTATTGTTAATTTTGAAAACATACCTAATCTTCAGGCGATTGTCGAGAAATTGCACAGTTGAAGAAGATGATGGATTTCATCAGGCAATCACTTGTGTACTTTTCCGCAGCAATTATGATATGGATGGAGATAATTTGGATATCCGGTTCTCCGGAGCTCTAAGAATAAATGACACGGTTGAAATATTGTTGTAACGCTTGAAAACTCAGCAGTTAGCGCAGAAAACAAACCACAACCAGTTGTATCTGGAATATCGGTTTACTTGACTCAATAAACCAAAAAAAGACGATTATGAAGCGTAGAGACTTTATGAAAGGGGCTGTAGGGGCTATGGCATTCTTCCCGATTACAGGCAGAGCAGGGGCATCCCAGATTCCCGTCAAGGACAGACAGCTTAAACCGGGTTCTCATGCCAAAGTTTTTCTGGCAGGAGTGAGCAAGGGGGCTCCCGAACA
>JAPLJE010000687.1:0-13124 GCA_026388755.1 Deltaproteobacteria bacterium
GGTAATTAATTTATAATGACTGATTTCAGACAGGTAGCGCTGAAGCGGGTCATAACGAATCAGCGCTTTGTCATCTGAAGCAGGGTCCCAAGTTATTTTCTGTTTTTTCATAAAAAATACCATTACCTCAAAATATGAAAAAAATCATTTCTTCAAATATCAAAACTAATGAACTCGTAAAATAGTCGGTTCACGGTCGTTTTTGACCACAATTTATTGAATTTAAATGATACTATAATTTAGACTTTGGCTTTTACAAGATCATCAAAACTAACGATTAAAGATTTTCGAAACATAGTATCCATTAGGATATTAGAGGAATATGTGGAATGGATCAGCAGAATTACCATCGGTTTATCGGGATTTCTTATTTACAACCATAAATTCCTGTGATAATCAACCAAAAAATATGGTATATTGCGCCTGTAGCTCAGCTGGATAGAGCAACGGACTTCTAATCCGTAGGTCACAGGTTCGAATCCTGTCAGGCGCGCCATAAAACCAAGGGTTTATGGTTATCATGTCATTACATTTTTTCTTTTGCGTGAGAATCTATGTGAGATTTTTGCCTTGCATGCTCATACTCCTGTATTGCTTTTATCTCAGAATTACCGACTGAATGCAAATAGATTTCAGTGGTTGCACGATTTTCATGACCTAAAATACTCTGGATCGACCAAATGGGTATGTTGCTGAATTCCATCAGAGATGCACCTGATGGCGGTGGTCCCGAGATTATTACAAGGGACAAAAGTCCAAAAAGCAAACCGAAGAGCATGTGGACGAACTCTACAAGAAGATCGGCCGGTTAAAGGTGGAACGCAATTTTTTGTCCAAAAAGCTCAATCTGTAAGCTCGAAACAGCGAAAGCAGATAATAGACCCCCAATAAGCCCCGCTTGAGCATTGCCAACCAGTGCCGGCTTTTGAACATCAACAGATCCTCCTTGTATTATCGGCCCAAACCCAGAACCAGCAGGCCGCATCAGAAGCATAAGATCCATCCGTACCTGCTCCGAGGTTTGTTTGGTCATTGACCGGCCGAATCAGGTGTGGACGGCCGGGACCGAGTTCAGGATAACATTTTCATAGAACCTGTGGTGGACGCTCAAGTACCACTACATTTACCTCCACTCCTAAGGAAAAGCAGACAAGTTTTCCGGCACCGCGCTGAAAACGATCGAGGCGACGCCAAAATATCGTATCACACGTCAAGATCCCAGAGAGCGCATCATCGACTTTTGCGATGGGACCCATGTGACTGGACAAAGGTGTCGCAGGCCAACGACAATGTCGTCCACCTTCTTGTCGCTACGGCAATCATGCCAGATCAAGGCAACACCACGTCGCTGATCCTTTCCGGGGTCATGCGCGTCTGAAAGGAAGTGGGAGCAAACTGTAGCCTTGCGAAATAACGGCCTGAGGAATCAAGTTTACCTGGATTGGTAGTGCAATCCAACCCATAAGGACCTATCTGAGTAGACGAGATGAATAGAATATATTAAGCCGAGCTTTCGCTGCCGTCAGAATAATACCGTTGTTAAAGAAGTGCCTTTTTTCAATTGCTTCTAAAGAGGTTTGGATGAACATTGTGCACAATATGTGGCATGATAACCTTTTTCCACTGGTACTGGGAGCTTGGTTTGTCTTATTTGTCTTCTCAACTGTTCTGAGTGATGACGCCAGCATAAATACTCTACCGCAGATTTCAGAACAAAATTCATCTACCGTTATTGTAAAATATAGCAATCTTGACAATGCAACGATCTACAGTATCTCAAGCGGAAATTGCACAATTGAATGGATTGCCCGCAATTTTGAGATTGGTGTCATAAAACACCGATCTCAATGTACAGTTCCCCTGTCTCAACAACTCCCGTTTCTGACACAGATTTGTACGGAATTCTTCAGCAAAGACAAAAATACCCAGGCATTTCGCACATTGTTCTGGGGTAGGCTTACACCCGATGAAAGCGAACCCTCTTCACAGGAGCTGTCACTCCGTCTTGCACTGGCTGCACATAAATCACCTGACTGGGATGTAAAGCGAGGAAAACCGAAAAATGGAGACATAAACGGGTTTGTCAGAGACCTTGCCAACACTGAGATGATCTATCCGGAACTGAAGGAACTGTTTGAGCGTTTTCATAAAAGAATAACATTTTCCTGCGCAGAAAAGGTTCTGGTTTTAGAGGCAGGAAAAATGCCGTTTTTCGATCAATTGAAGCAACACGGCATCAAGGCATCAGAAAGGCTGCCGTTTGATTGCATGATATGGTTTTCGGTATCAGCACAATAAATTATGATTCGGACTAATCACTATAGATCAAATATTACAATGAGTATTATGCAAAATAACACGTTTACCTCGGTGTATTATTTTTTATTGGCATCTCTTTGGGTTGTTTTGCCTGTGTCGTGCATACACACACCTGAGGTAGTAGGCAGGTGGCAGGAGATAGGGAAAACAGCCACTTTAGAATTTCACAGTGATAGTACATTCAATGCCGTTGATGATATGGGAATGGCAGTAAGTGGTAAATTCACGCTTGATAAGGATCAAAATATACGTTTTGAGATTAAACATAAGGACTCTTCTACTGAAACAATAAATGGAGCACTTTCCGTACACGGTGATGAGCTTACCTATACAACTGAAGATTTCAAGGAAGTGTATAGATATAAAAGAGCGCAGTGATAGATGGATAATATAGTTATCCCGATATGTTAAACTATCCCGCCTGGGTTGTCTGGCGAAATTTCTCAATAACAAATCGCCAAAAACAGTCGGAATTAGGGACAAGAGGACGCACCAACCTCTTATTCAGAAAAAATAGTCTGTGCCTGCCGGTTTCTACAGACTGTATAATCATTGTTGGGCGTCACCAAATGGACGGGAGATCCGAGAATGTCAAATAAGTATATCGTCGTTTCAGGTGCTTTCTTCGGCGTGGTTTCAGTGCTTCAGGCGGTGCGAGCCCTGAATCAATGGCCGGTACACGTCGGAACCGTCGAAATACCGGTCTGGGCCTCATGGATCGCTATGGTTGTTGCGGGCAGTCTCTGTGCGTGGGCATTCCGATCTCGGGGAAGATAATGTTGTCATGAGCATCGCAGTTATTTCACGTTGCAATGCCGCATAACCCATAATGTCTGATCTGACCTATCGACGTGAATAGTTATGCATACGGATCAATCCAATTATTTTTCGTCAGGAGATAGATAGCGTGTACTCCGTCCTTGATATCGATCTCGACTATTTCAACCAGTTGCCCGAGCCCGGACTTTGTGTCTCCCGTCGTGACTCAAGAACTCCTGAAAGTCCTGTCACGCTTCACGACGATGGCATTCTTGGTTGGAGCAAGTCTTTGCTTTGCCGAATCGGGTATTCCTAATCTGGTGGGGACGTGGTCAGTAAAAGCGGAGGGCGGCGTCATCACAAAAGGCGGCGCATCAGGCTCTAAAACGCACCACAGCGGCGAATTCAGCACCATTACTGCCGAAGCGGTCGTGACCAAACAGCAAGGCAGGGTTCTCCACGGAACTTTTACATCATCCAAAGCTACCGAGTCTTTCATCGCAGTCATCGGCATGGACAACAAGAGCTTTTTCTACTCCGATGAAGATGGCTTCTTGGAAGGAAGACTCGTCAATAAAGACAAAATCAATGCCGTTTATCGCCATGTAACCCCTGCCGACACAGTGGTGGGTGTGGGGACCTGGACGCGGAAGAAATAAGAAGATTCCCGGGTGGAAATGAATATTCATACCACCATTTTCAAGCTGGATTTCCAGAGAAACTCATGATGATAAATATGAATTTTGCTCCCGGTCAGAATGATCCGTTGTTAAAGAAGCCCGGTTAAACCTTGTTTTATGTGGACAGAAAACCAGAACTCCATATTTTATACGGATCGGTCTTATTATTATACATAGTGAGAATGAATAAATGAAAATTCGCTTCGCAGTCATAATCAGCATATTTGCCGTTTCTCTCATTGGCGTTTGCAGTGCCGGGGAAAAGAAGGAAATTCGTTTTCCTCGTGGCAGCACCTCAGTTATGATCGGAGGATGAGTTATCCGGGGGGAACGAGACTTGTATTTTTTAACTGCAAACGCAAAACAGACGACGGAAATCAAAATATCCGCTTTGGAAGATAATGCGGTTTTCCAAATATATAAGCCGGGATATACGGTTTCAAAAAAAGATGGAATTACCGATATTGATGGCGAATCTCTTCCGGAGGCCGGTGAAACAAATGATGCCAAAGTATGGAAAGGCGTTCTTACCTGTTTCTGGTAAATATTTAATCGTTGTTGGCGGAACTCGCGGAAATGCCAATTACAAACTGAAAGTCGCAGTTCAATAAGCCTTATCGTGCAGCCTGGAGCTTTTCCTTCTGTCCCCACACCACCCGAGAAACTATGTAATGTTGACGCTGGGTGTGTCATAGAGCCTATCGATATGATGCGTGCCCTGAAATGTGATGGCTGCTACAAATTGCGATTGGATGAAGCAAAGAAAGAAGGTCTGAAGATCCAACTGACAGGGGTGCCAACTTTTATTATCAACAATAAACAGAAAATTGTCGGGGCTCAGTCAGTAACGGTATTTACAGATCTTCTGGATAAGATCACAAAAGTTCAAGGTTAAAGACTTATGAGGAAAGTTCACAGATCTTTTTCATAAACCAGAGGCCCCCTTATGAAACTGAATATCGGATCTATTGCCCCGGAGTTTGCTGCAAGCGATAGTAATGGCATCAAAATAAACCTTTCCAGCTTGATAAAAAATGGACCCGCCGTGCTTGTTTTTCTGAGGGGTTTCAGTTGACCATTTGCCAGAAAGCATCTGGGTCAGATGAAACAAGATATCAATCAATTTACAGATAGGAAAGCTCAGATCGTCGTGATTGCTTTGGGAGAAAGAAAACATTCCATTTATTGCTATTCCCGATCCTGATGAAACACTTGGAAAGCGCTATGGTCAGGGATGGAGCCTTATAAAACTGGGGCGGATGCCGGCACTGTTTATCATTAATCAGAAAGGCACCATTGCCTTTGCACAATATTCAAATAATATGGCTGACATTCCTGAAAACGGCAAGCTGTTCCAGATTCTTGAAGGATTGAAGTAAAAAATGAGCTTGGGGGAATGAAACATTATAAAAACGGGTTAATAAAACCTCCCATACTGAGGTCTGGGGTGGAGAAGGAAAGGGAAAGGCATGCAACATGGCTGGAGCTCCTGTATGATCTTGTTTTTGTTGCCGCCATCTCGCAGCTTTCTGTGAATCTGAACAAAGATTATTCTTTTTTTGGATTTCTCAATTTCTCGATCCTCTTTATACCGGTCTGGTGGGCATGGATAGGCCACACATTCTACCTGACTCGCTTTGATTCAGATGATGTTATCCACCGTCTTCTCACAATGGTACAGATTGTGGCCGTTGCATCGCTTATCGTGCATGTACCCAGCGCCCTGGGCGAAAGTACAAATGGCTTTGCTCTTTCCTATGCAGCAGTGCGCTCTATGCTGGTGCTTGAATACTGGCGGGCCGGAAGGCATAACCGACCCGTTCGTCCTCTCGTTAATCGTTATATGATCGGTTTTGGATGTGCGGCTGCCTTATGGGTGGTATCGACATTCATACCGATGCCCCATCGCTTTATTGTATGGTATCTTGCAATAGGGGTGGACTTCTTTGCCCCTTTGACCGCTGGAGCCCTTCATGTCAAGTTCCCTCCCCATCTTGTGCACCTTCCTGAGCGCTTCGGTCTCTTTACGATCATTGTGATTGGTGAGGCCGTTGTCAGCATTGTCATGGGCATTAAAGCAGGACATTTGATTTCCTCATCGGCTGCTGCTGCCATTATGGGGCTAATTATTGTCTTTACGCTTTGGTGGGGATACTTTGATGGAGTCAAGGGTGCCGGAACAAGACAGCTTACCTCAAAGGATCATGTAAGGGCTTATCAACAATGGCTTTATTCACACTTACCGCTTACCATGGCTATCGCTTCCATTGCAGTTGGTATCAGGCGGGTTATGGCGCTGCCCGCTTCGGAGATGCTTCCTTTTCAGGAGTCATGGATTCTTTCCGCCTCGATAGGGATTTGTATGCTGTCACTCAATACGATCTTTCTCTCCTCATATCCCGGCAGGCCACCTGACGAGGCGTTGCGTTTCGTATGCCCACACTACGCCCTGGCTTTCTTGGCCTGCGTAGTCGGCGGCTTGGGGACCATCATTTCTGGCATCGCGGTTCTGGGGATATTGACAGCTTTAAGTGTCCTACTGATTCTCTTTTCTCTCCGGTACCTACCTGAATAGGAAAAAATCCCATGTCCAAACAAGAAAACCATTGGTACACTTTCAATACGGTCTCATCATAAAAAATTAATTTCTGTATTTTCGTTTTTCACCTAACACCATTCTCACAATTAGAAAAGATTCAAGATGCTGAAAAAAATGTGTTCCATCATAGTATTTTTCATTCTGGCGTTTCCATTACTGGCACAAAGTTTTGACTGCAATAAACCGGATTTTGGTGCCCGCATCGAGGATCTGAACAAAGATGGATTTTTCATAAAGTACATGGAAAAAGGGGGGATATCCTATTACAACTATACTGGGGTATGCCGCATGGATATGCATGATCATGTCAACCCTTCGATTTCATATGCTTTTATCGATAACCAATTGTATGCACGGATTATCAATGTGTCAGGTGAAAAGGACAGTCTTGAGGTTATAAGAAAAAGAATGGAAGGACACATTTCTAAGCAAATCGGCACACTACCAGTTGAAATGAAACAGGACGGTGACTGGTGGATGTACCAATGGTTCAATGAAAAAGAGAAATTAAAATATAAGGTCAAAATACACAGCAAAACAAAGGAGGCCAAAGCTGTATTTTACTACGAACCTCTTCGAGCTAAACTGAAACTTATGAATGAGGCAGATGACCCAAAGTCACTGGTGGATTGATTTTCGGTACAATTTAAAGGGAATGAAAACGCCTGTAAGTTTTTACGAAAACGATACAGCATGTTACAGATTCATCATCCCAAGGGAAGTCTGTTTATCATTTCAACTTCAGTAAGTGAGAAAAATAAGGAACGCTCGAATATGAAAGTCGTAGCATTTAATGGAAGTCCGCGGGTAAATGGTAATACCTTGCAGAGTCTCAAAATTGTTTTGGCGGAAATAGCGAAGGAAGGAATAGAGACGGAAATCATCCAATTAGGTGGCCGTAAAGTTTTTGGCTGCTTGGCCTGTGGCAAATGTCGGGAAACTAAAGATAACCGGTGTTCACGCAAGGACGATGAGATGAATACTTTTATTCAGAAAATGGGAGAGGCTGATGGAATCATTATCGGTTCACTTACCTACTTCAGTAATGTGAGTTCGGAAGTGAAGGCCCTTATCGACCGTTACGGTTATGTTTCGAAGTCCAACGGAGGTGTAATGTTGAAGGGAAAAGTAGGCGCTTCAGTCATTTCTGCCCGTAGAGCAGGCTCAACCTTTACCTACTCTGCCATCAACTTCTTCTTTGGTATAGCCGAAATGATCATTTGCAGTTCAAATTATTGGAATATGACATTATCCCGTGATCCAGGCGATGTCCAAAATGATGCTGAAGGCATCCAAACGTTCCAAACCCTTGGTAAAAACATGGCAAAGCTCTTAAAACAGGTTCGGTAATATGGAGGATCTATGAAAGAGAAGATAAATTTAACTGCTCCTTGCGGACTGGACTGCTTCAACTGCGACATTCACGAGAACAATCTGACAAATGAGCTTGCCGAATTGATTCAAACCAAAATGGGTGTACCAAAGGGAGAAATTGCTTGCAAAGGGTGTCGCCAACAAGACGGAAAGCATTTCCATTTACCGGCAGATGGGTGCGCTACGTTGAATTGTGTAAAAGCAAAGGGTGTAGAGTTTTGCTGTGACTGCAATGATTTCCCGTGCGCATTTCTCGCACCGACGGCTGATAAGGCCGCTCAGTATCCTCATAACATGAAAATTTACAATCTTTGCCGGATTAAGAAGGTTGGTCTTGAATATTGGATAGAAGAAGAAAAAGCCGGACAAATACGAAAGAAATACTTCACTGGAAAATTTATTGTTGGGAAAGGGCATGCGGAATGAGTGGTACTGGATAATATAAACATTAAAACAAATCATTCTTTAATGAAAGATGGAGGGGCCGACTGCGCCAGTGTTCTACAATCAGGCTGTTGTGCAAAGCGATTATCCCCATACAGATGGATAAAAATCATCGCAGCCCCCCAGCATTGGTGCGGTCGAAAACTTTGGAATTGATGTGAGAAATGCTACAGCACCAATGAATAATCAGTCATGGAGCAGCCGCATAACACCGCAAATAATCGGCTGCGAATGAAGCACAGCGGAATTTATAGTCCGAGTTAATTTGCTTTGTTATGTGTTCTTCCTCTTCTTTCGCAACACGAGTTTAATCGAGATATAAGGGAACAAGAAAAATATAATGGCACAAATTTTGGTAAAGGCTATTCCCCAATAATTTAATAAAGTAAAATCATGCCTGCTTAATTCGAACCGTCCTGCTTGGATGCTATACGCCCAGTTTCCTGCCAACAAAAAGAAAGCAAACCATAATAGCAATAGAGCATAACACAGAAGAAAACCTCGATCCAGTAAATAGTCTTGTTCGTCCATATTCATGTCAGATACTCATCCATTTGGTCATCATCAGCAATTCAAATACGATTAAGGATTCATCAGTATTTAATAATCGATTTCAGTTTTCAGATGAAACATGAATCAGGGCCGGACATCTCACCCTAGTCCCTGAAAAGTTATACCACTAAAAGCGTTAACGCCAGCTGTCCACTGTTGCGCCACTGTCTTTTCATGTCCCGAATTGCTGCAACATGCCTGATTTTTTATTGCCTGGACAGATAATCGTTTAACTTACCGGACAGCGTTATCATGTCGGATGGCATCAAGACGACAGTGGTTGTGTTCTTATCCGCGCCGATTTCCTGAACCATCTGCATGCGGCGCAGTTCCAGAGCCAAGGGATTGGCCGCAATAATTTTTGAAGCTTCGGACAGTTTTAGCGACGCTTCGCATTCAGCATCGGCCTTGATAAGGCGCGCACGTTTTTCGCGTATGGCTTCGGCTTCCATCGCCATAACTCGCTGCATAGAGTCTGGAATTTCAACATCCTTCATTTCAACAATTTCAACTTTGATGCCCCACGGCTCTGTCGCCTCGTCGATAATTTTCAGCAATGTGCTGTTAATCGTGTCACGTTCTTTTAAGACCTCATCAAGTAGATGCTGACCAATAATGTTACGCAGACTGGTCAATGCCACCTGATAAACAGCCGACTGGTAATTCTGCACGGCAATGATAGCCTTTTCAGGATCACATATTTTGTACCACAAGACGGCGTTAATTTTTACGGTCACGCTGTCCTTGGTAATTGTCTCTTGCTGCTCCACTTCGACAGTGACAGTACGCAGATCTACCATCGCCTGTCTTTCAATCAGAGGAATAATCCAATAAAGTCCGGGGCCCTTGAGAGTTTGATAGCGCCCTAGACGAAACACGACACCTCGTTCGTATTCCTGAGCGATTCTAAAACCAGAAATAAAAAACATAACAATAATTGCGATAAATATTAGAAATGGCTGCATATGGTAGCCCTCACTTGTTTAAATAGGTCTTAAATCAATGGGATAATGTAACATTTTCATCCTTCGTTGTGCCCGCTCTAGGCATGGTCGTTATTGAGTTTATCTGCAACCCATCCTTGAAAACAGGAATAACTGGCACTTTTCGTCAGTTTGCGCTTGCCGTATGGGTATCGGAAATTTCTATGACCAATGCGCTGTCAAGCAATTGGTGAAATTTTAGATGCAAATAATAATCGTCAAACGGAGGAGAACTGACAGCAACAACTGTTCCGATTTGACTTATCGTCCGGCTGGTACCTTTAACTGTTATGATCAGTTTCAGTTCCATTTTACGACCCACCAATAACTGTGCAATCTCTTTCTTGACCAGTTTGATAATACAAGTCAAGCCTGAAACAGAAATATCGTCAATAACGCCCCTGAAGGGTTTTCCTACAGAAGCTCCGGAGGAACTCAATATCTGAAGAATCGCATTGCCTTCAATGCGGAAACGCCTCTCGGATCTTCCGTCCAGACCTTTCTTCTTCAACAGATCGTGAGCTTTTTCAAATTTCAGGCAGTATTTTTGAAGCTTTGACTCAAGTACCGGAAATTTCTCTTTCCACTCCTGCAAGACTCTTTTTTCCAGAAAATTGACCATTACTTTGGAAATGGGTGAAACAGTGGTAGTACAGACGCTGTTGTAAAAAAAAGTTTCTATTCCCAAAATATCGCCTGGATTTATCTGTTTCAGCAAAACTTCTTGTCCGTTATGTCTGAAGAGCATTTGCAGTTGTCCTTGATTGACAAAATACAAATTTGAATTGACTTCACCCTGGACAAAAAGAGGCTGATCTCTGTTATATGAGGCCTCCTTCATGGAATAATACAAGCAAGTTCCCTCCTCCTTACCAAGCATCTGATAAAGATCGATCCATATCTCTTGATGATCCTGGGTCATACCTTTTTGTTTTTCCTGCTCAATGATCTCCGCAGAGTTGATGATTTCGTTCAACGCCATTGAATCAATCTCATAAAGCTTTTCTCTTAATAATTCTGCTTTTGTAAAGTTTTTTTCCTTAGCACATGTCACGATCAAGTGAAATAATGTAGAGACAGCAGCATCTATCCTATTTTCAGCGAGATGCTGGTCAACTAGTTGCTCCAATCTGAGATTATTCTCCATAACTGTATCCTCTTTTTGGTGACTACCGGCATCCAGAATCTGATCGTTTGCCTTTTCAGTCGGGATTTCTGAAAGCTGGGGTGATTCTGTTTTCAAATCGGATTGTCCTAATTCTGATGAATTCATTGGTGTCAATATCCGGTTGTTCTGCGATTCTTCATTGGGTTGCAGATCCTCCGGATTTATCATTTTAAGAAACATATCCACAAGGATCGGGTTAAAAGTGGTTCCCTTTTCCTTTCGAAGAATATCTTCTATCTGCTTGAATGTCTTGGGCTCATTATAAGCCCGCCTACTTCTCAAAGCATCAAATACATCAGCGATGGTAATCGTTTGCGCCACAATATTCGGCTTCCAGCCTGGCCTGATGAAGGGATATCCAGTCCCATCATATTTCAGATGGTGTTCAATAGCGGAAAGTATCACTATTTTGGGTATTCCCACAAGTTTCATTAAAAGAAGCCCGCCCTTGAGAGAATGGGTTTCAATAATCGCTCGCTCTTCCTGAGTTAGCATTCCGGTTTTATTAAGAATTTCATCTGGGATGAATGACTTTCCCACATCATGGAGTAAAGCTGCGATTCCGGCTTCAAGCAGTTGTTTTCCGTTTACCCCCATCTTGCCAACCAAACTCATGGTTAAAATGGCGACATTTATCAAATGGGTATACGTATATTCATGAAATGACTTGACGGTTCCCAGCAAATAAATCGGGCTGATGTTTCGTTGCAACTCACTCATAAATTTTTTCATGATTTGACCCACATCGCGGAAATCTATTTGTTTCTCTTGATGGATCTTGAGGTATTGTTCTGCTAATTCGTACGATAGCTGATCTGCTGTCAATTCAGCGTTATGGCTACTCCGCCCGGATAATTTTTGGGGTGTTTCGGCTTCGCCAGGGTTCTCATTTTCCCCGCTGACATCGCTCTCGTTTATCCTGAGCACGACCTTTCCCAGTTTGATGCATTCTCTTGAGATAATGGAAGTGCTGTCAGCGGAAGCCAGATCCATCACAAACTGATGGAATTCATTTTCTTGAAGCCCAGGGGAAAAGGTTACACTTTCTATCCCCTTGCCCTTCAGAATTCGGGTAAATTTCACGATTGCTGGAGAAACATATTTAAGCCGGCGACGATTTACCACAATGTCTTCTCCCGCAAGAAACAGCATTATGGGTTCGTCAACCTGCATCAAGTCCAGCAACTCACCATAAGCCCTTCCCAGATTGCCAGAAATACTGGAATTGTGCGAAAGGTAGAGCCGATGACTGCTGATCGCAGCATTGATCAAATAAAGGATTTGGATGAGCTTTTCTTGAAATTCAGAGTCCTTCATCATTGATGATCTCGTGAAAAAGTGCATGACGACAGAGAACCGGTCGCGGAGAGAAATTCTCTCATTACTGTTTATGATAGGTTTTTACAGATTGTTCTAATCCTGTAATCATTAGCCTTTAGACCATAATTTATGATTTGGGAAATGCTTTCTTTAGGATAACCATCAAGTGATTCATAAAATGAAATTTTCATCTTTCTAAGATTGTCGGGATAGATGGACAAGACCTTTCGGGAAAGTTTCACCAGAATCGGGAGCACACTAGGATCACCAATTTTTCCAAGTGATTTGATGATTGCGATATTTTTTCTGGAGTCCAGTTTACGCCAGGGTGATTTATTCAACAGGTTTAACAGATCACTTGCGACCTCCCGAACACGAAAAGAACCTGACAGTTGAATAGCGCCGAAACACTCCTTGTGATCGTTGGATTGAAGTGAATGACGAAGATAATCCGCAGCATTCGAATCTTTTAATTGCAGAAGCGCAGAAAGAGCATCTATTCTGATGAGAGAATCGTAATGATTTATCAGTGGCCTGATGTGCGGGATGGATACGTCAGAATCGATTTCCCTGATAAACATCAGCATTTTTCGTAAAACAGGAATACGGGGATCATTGAGCCACAGATGAGCTTCTTCCAGTGAATCTTTTCCCAGGCGTTTCAGCAGCCTGAATAATGCACGACTACCACTCGGGGATTCATCCTCGATATATCGCGACATGATTCCGGGGATTGTGGATTTGCCGATAGCTGACAGAATCTGATGAGATATCCAAACCTGATCGCTCAAACCTTCTTGAGCCACATTTACAAACTTTTCAACTATCACGGAAGCAGTCAGTGTCTGAAGGTTTTCCGCTGCGACAAGCCTAATGGGGGATGATTTTTCTTGGGCGTGTCGTTGAATAGACTGGATCATCATCAA
>JAPLJE010000687.1:13196-16563 GCA_026388755.1 Deltaproteobacteria bacterium
CATCAAAACGATGTCATAAGCCCCGATATCAATCAGATTGGCAGCTTCTGAAACCAGTTTTTCGGCAAATCCCTTATAAACCTCAAGTTCCACATCCTGATCCATGAGAGCAAGGCACATGTGGCTAAGGTGTTGATCCAAATATTTTTCGTCGAATACCTCGGTCCAAGATTCGTTTAGGGACAACACATCAGGTGGAACCTTTGGTTTATCTGTTTTACTTTGATCCGTTTTAGATGACAACTTTGACTGAAGTTGGTCGGACTGCGAATGCCATACGCTCAATCGCTGGAGCATGGCATGATAGCTACCATCCACGTAATCATCATAGGATTCATGTTCCAGTAGTTTTTGCAGATTTTCCTTAACCGAACCGGAATCAGCCGCGGGGTCGACAATGCCGATCATTTCGGAATTCATTGGCATGACTCCCTCCGCAAGCGATAAATTTTCAAGCAGCATGATCAGTGATGGTGATAGTTGTTTGTGCTGAGCACTTGCCTGATGCAGCATCTCTAAAATCATATCATTGGTATAATTCTCCAGAAATCCGGCTGAATCTCCGGAGGCGTAATCAAACGTAACGGCAAGAAACTGCTGCCTCAATTCGGGTTGAAGATTTTTCAGAAGCGAGTCCAATCTCATATCAGGCTGGTGTCTGGTCTCCAACTGAATAATTTCTTTTAATATCTTTTGATAATTCTGTAAGGCTATCGCAGGGTCAATCTTCCCTTCATTGAGTAAACAGGCAGATTCGGCTGGTTGCATCCGGGCAAGTCGATCCCGGTGAGTATTGTCAAAGACATCGTCAGATAAAAGATTTTGAACAAATTTACACCAGATATCAGAGGCTTTAAGGTTGTTGGTGGATTCGGAAGGAACAATTTCCGTCTCTTCAGTCAGATAAAAACGGTTGTAATCGATTTTCTCAATTTTGATGTGCTGGATATTTGCTTCATTCATCGCCAAAGCGATATTGCTATGGCCGTCACCCTCTTCAATGATGCACGCGATTATCTTGACAAAATCGAACACTTCTTCTTTGGTTAGGCCATTAACAAAAGAAACCGACGCAATATCCAGACTGTGCAACGCATGTGAAAACTCTCTATAAACAGAATTCCTAAAATCAAGCTGTATTCTCTCGGCAAAAATGTGATTCTTTGTAAAACCAAGGATCAATTCATGTCGTTGGTCCATAAGTCTGTCTATCAGGCCGTATGCTCTGTCGATACTGGTTATGATTTGGCGATGTCCCAATGGATAGGTTGAAATATTTTTTCTCGAAATATTCAACTCTAAAATCGCCTGCCCCAATAGCCCGGTATCAAGTTGCGGGCGTTGTTCTCCTTCAGTCGGGATGCCCCCTGTTGATGAACCACTTTTTATTGTATCGGCAATCTCTATCGTCATATTCAATGATGCTTTTAAAAGAGGATATAATTGTTCAGTGGATGGGGCAAATTTGGAAGCTGGTTCTCCAAAAAGGGAATTTTGTTTGCATCCATGTAACATTTCATCTATAAAAAAGGAAATCAAGCTGTTTTTAGACAATCCTTACTCTTTTCTGACTGCACCCATCTAAAATATTGCCAAATGACTAAGGCAATCCATAAATCAGGAGCGCTACAGACGGGCTTTCACATCGTACTCAGAAAACAGGTTATGACAAATAGATTTTTCAATGTATTTTGTATCGCTCCAGATCCGTATCTGCAACAAGAAAAGTCCTGCAATGATACAGATAATTTGGACAACAAACCATTATCAAGTCTTACATCATCATTTTCCAGCTCAGTATTTTTAAAGGCTATTACATGAATACGGCAAATGGCCAAAAGATCTCTTGGTCCAGGATAATGGGCATTAAGCGGGTTGCCGGTATCTGCCGGGTTTTGATCCGACATGGTTTTGGAAATTTTTCAGACTGGTTTAGTGGATCTGGCTTAAGCAGCAAAAAACAGAGCGAAGTTAAGGAAAATATTTCTTTGTCTGGGTTCCCATCTCCAGAGCGCATTCGCAGGGTTTTGGAAGATCTCGGACCCAGTTTTATCAAGCTTGGCCAGTTAATGAGTACGCGTGCCGATATTTTCCCGGCATCCTATATCGAAGAGCTGAGAAAACTTCAGGACCAGGTTCCGGCAGTCTCTTTTTCCGAGATCCAGCAGGTGATTGAAGAAGAGCTGAAACAACCCATTGGCAGTATTTTCAAAGAATGCCTTTCAGAATCAATAGCCGCGGCTTCTGTTTCACAGGTGCACGCTGCCCGATTGTTTTCCGGTGAGAAAGTGGCTGTCAAGGTAATTCGTCCCGGCATCCGTAAAATCATCGAACAGGACATCCGGCTGATGTATTATCTTTCCGGTAAAATAGAAAAAAACTTTGAATTGGGAAGAATTATCGGCGCAACCAATATTGTAAAGGAATTTGAACGAACCATTTTCAATGAGCTGGACATGTTCATCGAAGCCGGCAATATCAATCGATTTTCAATAAATTTTCAGGACAGCGACGAGATTCATATTCCGGAAGTGCATTGGGATCTGACATCCAAATCCGTACTCGTTATGGAGTTCATTGAAGGGGTTAAAATGGATCAGGTGGATGCCCTCCGGGCTATCGGCATTGATCCAGAGGAAATTGCCTTGATCGGACTGAGATCCTTTTCCAGGCAGCTCATGGAATTTGGTTTTTTTCACGCGGATCCCCATCCTGCCAATACCATTGTCATGGCGGATGGTCGCGTCGGCATCGTGGATTTCGGCATTATAGGCTATCTGGATGATGAAACGATGCGGCATGTCTCCCACCTGCTGCTGGGCTTTGCCGAACATGATTACGATATGGTGTTGGAAGCTCTTGGGGATGTGCCGGAATTCTTCAAGAAGACATGCTGAATCTCCAAGATTTTAAAACCGATCTTAAGGATGTCTCAGAACCTTTTTACGGCCGTTCCCTGAAAACCATTTCCGTCAGGGATGTTTACGATCAGGTCACGCAACTGGTTCTGAAATACCATATCAAACTTCCCCGGAATCTGTTGCTGCTTTTAAAAACATTCATTCAGACTGAAGCATTGGGGAAAATTCTCCAAAGCAACGCCAGTCTGCTGGAAGTCTCCCGGCCTTTTGCTAAAAAATTTCTTGAAAAACGGTATGCCCCCGAAAACCTGTTCTCCGAGATGTCAAAAGACTTCAAGGATATGGGGTACCACCTGAAAATGGTGCCGAAATGGCTCCGTGATATTCTAAAACAAACCGCTGCAGGGAAACAGCGGATCGAGCTCCATCACAGCGGCTTTTCCAACATGGATACCCGACTGGAAAAAGGCATCAACCGGCTGACCATCGGCATTATCATTGCCGCA
>JAPLJE010000170.1 GCA_026388755.1 Deltaproteobacteria bacterium
GCCGGAAACCACAATGGCTTTAGTTCCGGAGGCGTCCGGCTTACACCGGAGCGGAGCCGCGGGCGCATAGCCGGAGATGCCGGATAGCTTCTGCTCCAGGGACTGATGCAGGCGGAACCGGAATTTGGGCGTGGCGGCCCACCGGGCTGGATTTTTTTCAAAAACGGGCTTTCGGTCATCGGAGACAACGGGGGAAACAGCCACATCCTGGCGTGCATGGCAGACCCGCGTGGTGGGCCGGATCATGACCGGGATCTCAAATGTTTCGGATAATACGTACCCCATGGCGATCATCTCTTTGGCCTGGATCGGGGAGTCTGGATCCAGAACCGGAATTTTGGCCATCATGGCCATCATCCGGCTGTCCTGTTCGGTCTGTGAAGAATGCGGCCCCGGATCATCGGCGCAGATGATCAGAAATCCGCCCACGGTTCCCATGTAGGCCGCGCTCATGAGCGGATCCGAGGCCACGTTCAGGCCAACCTGCTTCATGCAGACCATGGACCTGAGCCCGGCGATGCCGGCGGTATAGGCGATTTCAAAGGCCACTTTCTCATTGATGGCCCACTGGGCATGAAGCCGGGTGTTTTCAGCCTGCTGCCATTCCACAAGTGATGACAGGATTTCAGAAGCCGGTGTGCCGGGATAGGACGTGGCAAGGGAGCAGCCGTTTTCAATCAAGCCCCTTGAAATGGCCTGATTTCCCAACATCAGAACACGCTTATTCATTCATTTCCCGCAACCTTCTCCCTTAAACTGCCGAATTCCTTTTGCGCCGCGTGGATTACCGCCCAGAGCGTCGCCAGCAGAAATGGAACGCTGAGGCCCAGAACTATCTTGATTGTGTGAAAATCCATTTCATCCCTTTAATTGATCGGCTATTTTCAATATCGTTGTCACATAAACCTTGCTGTGGTTGTAATGATAAACCACGTCAAAGGCAGCTTCATAACTGATGCCGGGCTTCCATCCAAACCTCTTCAAATAATTGGCGATACTCGCGATGGCATCGCTGGGATCGAATAAATCAATCCTGCCGTCGTGATTCCCATCCATAGCATATGTTAAAATATTGCTGGGCATGAACTGGGCTATGCCCATGGCCCCGGCATAAGAGCCAAAGATCGTTGTCGGATCGATTTTTTCCCTTCCGGTATATTTTAAAAAGGCTTTGAGTTCCTGATACGCCCATTCGGATTTGCTATTCGCCTTTTCTTCAAATACGGATTTATCCGGTCTGCGTTCCGGCTGAATAGCGTTCCATACGAGTTCCCGAAGTCCTGAATCTTTCATTGAAGCCAGCGACGAGAGGGTGTTCAATATGGAACTAGCCCCCAGATAAGTCCCCAGCCGTGTTTCGACCAGCATAATGGCAGTGATCACTTCCTTATTGACGCCAAAGGTTTTTTCGGCAGTATCCAGATCCGAAAGATGTTCCTGGATGTAATTTCTGGCTTTTTGAAGGGAGTCCGGTGACAGAAATTGATCGTAATTGACCCTGGCTTCGCTGTGCATGAAAAACAGTGACATGGTACGGGCTTCAAAATGGACATCCTGTTTCTGGAAGAGGGTTTTCAACATGACCGGATCAAACCCTTCTCCGGCCAGTCTTGCCTGAAGAGAGTTAAACGGCGCAGTTCTGTCTTCGGATGCTGCCGGAAGCATCGATGCCATCCAGAAACAGATGGTCATCGCTCCGATGGCCCCGCAGGATAAAAAGATGCGTGTAAAATGATTGCGGATATTCAAAATCGAGATTCCTTATTGAGTCGTTGTACTGTGCTTGTGAAACAAAAGAATATTTATATCATATCTGAACAAAAATAATCCAGCATCATTATTACACCGTTATATTGTTCTTGTTATTGCGAGTCAGAATTGTATAATATGAATGTTTTTTTTGATGTTCAGACAAAGCAGACTATTCTCAGCATGGAATTCTGTCGTTTCAAATTTTATGATATCAACGGGTTTTGAAAAAATTATCGAAGAACGCATCCTTCAGGCCCAGCGTCGAGGGGATTTTGACAATCTTCCAGGTTCCGGAATGCCGCTTGAAATTGAAGACGACCGTCATATCCCCGAAGACCTGAGACTTGCCTATAAAATTCTGAAAAATGCCGGCTGTATTCCTCCGGAAATCGAGCTGAAAAAAGAGATTCACCAAACCCGGGATCTGCTGGCAACGATGGAAGATACGGCTCAAAAATATCGGACCTTGACCCGATTGAATTATCTGATTTTAAAACTTAATTGTCTGCGGAAAACTTCCGTTGAGAGGGAAATGCCTCAACACTATGCCGCAAAACTGGTTATCCGTATGGACTCAAAACCTTCAAGGTGATTTCAGTTAACCATCATGATGAATAAATCCAAACAGAACGACGGTGTTTTCAAAAGTGTTTTGATGGCCTATTCGGTTCTGGTGCTTCATGTGCTTCTGATTGCCGGACTTGGTCTTCTGGTTCTTTTCTTCCGGGGTGTCATTCAGTACATGATCTGGATATTCCTGGGCGGAACCGCAGCCCTCATTGTTTCCGGCTACCGCTTTTACATCCGGATGAAGCAGGAAGGCAAAACCCTTCGGGAAATGGTGAATTCCCCCCTTTTTCATGGCAGAGCGGTTGAAATCAGCATCTTGGGAGGAATGGCCTCCTTTAAAATCGGCAAAGACAGCAATCCCCGTTCCCTGCCCGACACAACCTGCGACACTTCGAATCTTCTGGAAGATCCGGCCTCAGCCAGAATCCGGGAGCTTTCCGAGCTGGTTCGCCTGTTGGAAAGTGATTTGATTACCCTGGAAGAATTCAACAGCGTCAAGCGGCAGCTCTTTCATTCATGAAGGATTTTCGATGACGAAACCACTCACCGTTGCGCTGCTTTCCGGAGGCATTTCTTCGGAGCGCGAGGTCTCACTCAAAAGCGGCGATCAGGTTTACGCTGCGCTGGACAAGGATAAGTACCGGGTGATCCGTTATGACCCCAAAACGGACTTGAACCGTCTGGTTGCCGACGCGCCGTCCATCGATGTTGCGCTGATCATTCTTCATGGCCCGTTTGGCGAGGACGGAACCGTTCAGGGGCTACTGGATCTTCTGGGTATTCCCTATCAGGGGTCCGGAGTTCTGGGAAGCGCCATTGCAATGGACAAGCTGGTTTCAAAACAGCTTTATGAAAGATCCGGTATTCCGACGCCCACCTATATCACGATCCACCGGGACGACGCCCTAAAGGCTGATACCACTGCCTGAAGCCCGCAATTCAGGAAGCTTTCCGTCATGACGACACCCTGGTGGTCGAAACCTATATTCAGGGAACAGAGCTGACAGTCGGGGTGATCGGCAATCGGGACTTGAAAGCGCTGCCCGTGATCGAAATCATCCCCGACACCCAATATGAATTTTTCAACTACCATGCCAAATATCTGCCCGGAGCCAGCCGGGAAATCTGTCCGGCCCGAATTGATGAGGCGCTGACGGAAAAAGCCCAGGTCTATGCTAAAATGGCGCACCGGGCGCTTTTCTGTGAAGGTTACAGCCGTACGGATATGATGCTGAAGGGCCGGGAGCTTTACATTCTTGAAACCAACACGATTCCGGGAATGACCGAGACCAGCCTGCTGCCGCTTGCCGCAAAAACCGCTGGAATCTCATTTTCAAGAAAGCAAGCCCAAACGATCCTGACCCCGACCATCCTCTTTCTTTCGCTTGAAACCCCTGTCTTTTTCCCACCAAATCCGCTATAAAGACAAGGGCCGGGGATCGCAAGCCCCGGGTCCCCGGCTGCTGATACCTGGCTCTTGTGAGAGGAAAATGTGAATTCATCCCAAAAAAACGACCTGACCATCATTACCACCCATCTGAATGCGGACTTTGATGCCGTGGCTTCCATGCTGGCCGCACAGAAGCTCTATCCAGAAGCCCTGGTGGTATTTCCGGGGTCCCAGGAAAAAAATCTGCGAAATTTCTTCATCAGTTCCATGGTCTATCTCTTTAACATGGAAGACATGAAACACATTGACTTTTCCCGCATCAAAAAGCTGGTGCTGGTGGATACTCGCCAACCCGGCCGCATCGGGAAATTTTCCGCCGTAGTTGACCGGCCCGATGTCGAAATTCACATTTATGATCACCATCCGGTGATGCCCACCGATATCAAAGCGCATTACGGAGTCAATCGGTTGACCGGCGCAACCGTAACCATACTGGCCGATATTCTCAAGGAAAAAAAGATTGATATCTCGCCGGATGAGGCCACCATCCTCTGCCTCGGGATTTATGAAGACACCGGCTCGTTTACGTTTCCCTCAACAACCGAACATGATTTTACCGCTGCTGCATTTCTGCTGTCCAAGGGCGCCAATCTCAACACCATTTCTTCCATGATTGCCCGTGAAATCAGCCCCGAGCAGATCAGCCTGTTAAACGATATGATCCAGTCGGCAACGCATCACATGATCAACGGAATCGACATTGTTCTGACCAATATCATCAGCGACAATTACATACCGGATTTTGCCGTACTGGTTCACAAATTCATTAAAATGGAGAATCTGAACGCCATTTTTGCCCTAGCCGGCATGGAGAATAAAATTCATATCGTGGCGCGAAGTCGGATCCCCGAAGTGGATGTCGGAACCATTGTGACGCTTCTGGGCGGCGGCGGGCATAGTTATGCAGCCTCTGCAACCTTAAAGGAGCAGACCCTTGCTCAGGTGGAGCATCGCCTTCTGGAAATCCTCTACAGCAAGGTTCGGGCCAGACGCAAGGCCAGGGACATCATGTCTTCGCCGCCCATTACCGTTGGAGCGGATGTCTCCTGCAAGGAGGCTGCCAATCTTCTGACCCGCTATAACATCAATGCGCTGGTGGTCACGGAAAAACCGGACCGCAAAGATGAACTGGTCGGGTTCATTTCCCGCCAGGTCATTGAAAAAGCCCTCTTTCACCAACTGGACGATGTTCCGGTGCGGGACTACATGACCACGGACATGGCCTGGGTCGCGCCAGATGCGGACATGCCGGAGATTCAGCAAAAAATCATCGAGAACAAGCAGCGAGTGCTGCCGGTCGTGGACCAGGATGTCATCACCGGCGTGATTACGCGCACCGACCTTTTAAACATTCTGGCCAGGCAAACCCAGAACAATTCCGAAAACCAGTTTGACCCCGGTAAAGACATCACCCATGCCAGAACCCGAAACATCATCAATTTCATGAACGAAAGGCTGTCCGACCGGGTGATGGATCTTTTGAAAACCATTGGTGAAGTCGCCAGCCAGCTTGGGGTCGGCGCTTATGTGGTCGGCGGTTTCGTCCGGGATCTGTTCCTGTATCGGCCGAACGACGACATAGATATCGTGATTGAGGGCGATGGCATTGCCTTTGCCAAAGAATATGGTGCACGGAACCAAGCCCGCGTCCATACCCACGCCAGTTTTGGAACCGCCGTCATTACCCTTTCGGATGGATTCAAGATCGATGTGGCTTCTGCCCGAATGGAATATTACAAATTTCCCACTGCCATGCCCATTGTCGAAATGAGTTCCATCAAGCTGGACCTCTTCCGCAGGGACTTTACCATCAACACCCTGTCGATCCAGCTGAATCCGGCGCGATTCGGCATCCTGATAGACTTTTTTTCCGCGCAGAAAGACCTCAAGGAAAAAAGCATCCGGGTGCTTCACAACCTGAGTTTTGTGGAAGATCCGACCCGGGCGTTTCGCGCCATCAAGTTTGAACAGCGGTTTGGCTTTGCCATTGGAAAGCTGACAAGCGGCTTGATTGACAATGCCGTTAAAATGGATTTGTTCTCTCGATTGATCGGGCGCAGAATTTTCAGTGAGATCAAACAGATTCTTGAAGAAGAAAATCCGGTTCCCGCCATCATGAGACTGGATGATTTTCAGCTTCTAAAAGTCATCCACCCGTCTCTTCAATTGTCTGCGGACATGACGGCACTGTTGAATGCCGTAAAAAAAGTGATCTCCTGGCATGATTTGCTTTTTCTTGAAGAATCCTATATGAAATGGCAGGTTTATTTTCTGGCTATTATCCGCGGCATCGATGTCAAGGTTACAGAGGATATCTGCAAACGGCTGGAGCTGGCGCCCCGGTCATGCACCCTGCTATGCAAGGATCGTTTTGCCGCGGAGCGGTCTCTGCACTGGCTGGAGCGGAATGCGGCCGTCCCCAACCATATGCTGTGCGAAAAACTGTCCGAAATTAAAACCGAACTGATTCTGTTCATGATGGCTGCAACCCGTCAGGAGCGGGTGAAACGGGCAATTTCCAATTATTGCGTCACCCTGCGCTATATCCAACCCGCCGTAACCGGAAAGGACCTTCTGGAAATGAACGTTGAGCCCGGGCCCATTTATAAGGAAATCCTTAAGTCCCTTCGCGACGAAAAGGTGAACGGCATCCTGAAAACAAAGGCTGATGAGATAGAGCTTGTAAAAAGGCGACTCTCTTTTCAGCGGAACGGGCTGAAGGCCGAAGACTGAAGACCATTTTTTATTTTTTCATCAAATACAGGAGTTTTTCATGACGGCAAAAAAAAGAATTTTAAGCGGAATGCGCCCGACCGGCCCCCTTCATCTGGGAAATTACCATGGCGCGCTGGACAACTGGATCGCCATGCAGGAAGAATATGACTGTTTTTTCTTTATCGCCGACTGGCACGCCCTAACCAGCGACTACGAAAACACCGGCAATATCTCCAGATTTGTTCAGGAAATGATGATCGACTGGCTAAGCGCCGGATTGTCCCCGGAAAAATGCACCCTCTTTGTCCAGTCCAACGTGATGGAACATGCGGAACTGTTTTTACTGCTCTCGATGATCACCCCGGTTCCCTGGCTGGAACGCAATCCCACGTATAAAGATCAGATCATCCAGCTCGACAACAAGGATCTGTCCACCTTTGGGTTTCTGGGATACCCGGTGCTTCAGGCGGCGGACATTATCATGTACAAGGCAAACGGCGTTCCGGTCGGCATCGACCAGGTTCCTCACATTGAAATCACCCGGGAAATCGCCAGACGGTTCAATTACCTTTATGGCAAAGTATTTCCGGAACCGGACGCCATTTTAACCCAGTCCTCCAAAATCCTGGGCCTGGATCGGCGCAAAATGAGCAAGAGCTATAACAACGCCATTTATCTTTCCGACTCCCCGGAAGACATCCGCGCCAAGGTCTCCACCATGATCACCGATCCCAACCGGGCCAGACGCAAGGATCCGGGAAATCCCGAGATCTGCAATGTCTTTGAATTTCACAAGCTCTATTCGCCGTCGCCCGTTGTGGAAGAGATCAACAGCCAGTGCCGGTCTGCCACAATCGGGTGCGTGGAATGCAAAAAAATCATGGCGGAAAATCTGATTAACGCCCTTGCTCCCATTCGGGATAAACGCAAATATTTCGAAGAGCGGCCTGAAATGGTTCAGGAAATTATCGCATCCGGGAATCAGAAAGCCCAGGCAGTCGCCCAGCAGACCATGAAGGAAGTCAGAAGAGCAGTACGCATTTAAAAACAGTTTAAATAAAAATCTTCGTGCATTTCGGAGTATTTGGCAGGTGGCACTGCCCCTGACAGTGCCATAATACATGCGATAATTTCATGAACCTGCTCATCTGCAGCTCCTTTCTCATTGAATTGTTGGGACAACTCAAGTGGAGGGTTTAGCAGACGGGCATTTCACAGGCAAAGCCAACTTTCTCTGACCTCGCTCACAGGACGGGGTTTTTCAAAGCAAAATAAACGGCTCCCTGTCAAGAATTATGACGGCGCGACAGCGCAACTCCGATACCGGCCGCGATGGACATTCCTGCCAGCAGAAAGACAGACCGGCTTAGTCCCAGCAGAGGAAAAAGCAATACTCCGCAGACAAGGGCGCCGATGCCGCCACCGGCAACATCGGCCGCATAAAGCGGCCGCGGATGACCGGATTCATGCGCATACCGGGTGAATATAGCCGATACCCCGAATCCGGATATAGCCAGCAGTGCAGCCATCAGAATCAGATTCAGCGCATCGCTCAAACGCTGCATCCCAACCGCCCACCCCATGCATACCGCAGCCGGCAGGAAAAACAGCATCGCGTCCACGGACCGGGAAACAGATCGGCCCCTGAGACGTTTCATCAGGTTCAGCATCGCCACGGCGCCAGCGCTCATGCCAAACATAAACGCCATGAACAGTATCCCCATATTTTGATAGAGAGCGCCGCTCTGCGTCTGGTAATGAAGCATCATGGCACTCTCAAGCATCATTCCGCCAAACCCGGCGAAACCCGCAGCCGCATAAGCTAATGAACCGCCGCCTGCAGCCAGACGGTTCATTCCGATGCCGCAGACAAGAATGATAAAGACCACTGCGACCCATCCATACCGGAGCGCTGTCTGAATCCAGCCGGAGACGTTTTGATGGGCCAGCGCCGGCATCAGCCTGGAAAGCCATATCCAGGTTGTCAGCGCATAGCAGACCGGCCGGTCGTCCGTGTTCGGCGGGGCAGCCTGGCCAGCAAGAATACGGCCAATCTCGGCCAGACGGTCACTGGAAAAAATATACTCCAGGTAAGGCGGTGTCACCAGTCGTGTTTTCAGATCCCGATTCCTGTATCGCGCAATCAGGATCTCCGGATCGGTAATTAAATCAGACTGAGACGCCAGTACCACGTTGACGTTTCCCGGAAGAACTATTACATGCCGGAACACGGAGACAAGCGCGGCAACAACCGAAGCATTTCGGTAAGCCAGAACCGGAGACCAGAAGTTTTCCGATGAATTCAGCCGGAATCCCAGAATCCCTCCGGGCGCCAGGCGCGCCCGGCACGCCTTGAAAAACGTCCGGGTAAAAAACCGGTTGGCCAAGGCGGTCGATGGCTCGGCGCAGGCGGAAATAATAAGGTCGTAGGCGTTATCCGATCGCAGGTACTGGCGCGGATCCTGAATATGTGTATTTTAACCTGCGGGCCGGACTCCGGCCAATCTGCTGTCATGTACTTTCGGGCCAATCGAATCAGCAATGGATCAATTTCAATTTGCTCGATTTGATCTGGCCGATGTTTCGCTGCCTCCCCGGCAAGCCCTTCGGCCGATCCTTCCAGGATCATCACCAGCCGGGGATTTGGATGCTGAAGGCAGGCTATATGGACCAGTTCCTCTGCGCTGACGGACTGGCTGTCGGCGATCAGGACGTCATTTTGATACAGCACCGTCTGGCCCTGGCTTCGGGTCACAGTGAGCCGGCCATATCCGGAATCCTGGCTTTCCATCAGACCGGGGTGATTCAACCGGGTCATGGCCTGGTCTAGCTTATCAGAACCTGCCATCAGCGCGATAAGGCAAATGGCCGCTAAAAGCCATTTCAAGGCAGGCCCGATAGGACGGCAGCTTCTACCAGGGATTCGCTCCACAGCCAGGGTTGCGGTCGCCATTGTAATGGCAGCGCAGACAATAGCCTGGACCATGTTCTGAATGCCCCAATACAGCATCAGGGCAGATAGCAGGCCCCCGAATACGCTGCCCGAGCATTCCACGGCATAGGCACGGGCCAGGCTGCGGCCGTGCCTTGCCCCCTGATCCGCGGCGCGCTGAAAGGCCGCGCCCAGAAACAGGCAAAGCGGCGACAGGGATGCAACAACGGCCGGGATAAAGACGGACAGCGGAAGATAAGCCCCCGGAGGAAGGCCTGCCATGTTCCGCAGCGACCGGATGAAAACCATGTCGGCCACGACCCCAAGACCAGCCAGAAACAGCACAGCAGACAGACCCGGACCGCGTCCTGAGGCCGCCAGGAAAACGCCTGCCGCGTTCAGAAGCAGCCATGCGCCCAGGGCCAGAACACAAATGAGCTCCACCCCGTAACCGGCAACCATCCATTCACGGAAAAGAACCACCTGACCCAGAACCGACACGGATCCGATGCCGAACAAAACCGGATCCAGCGCCGAGATCTCTGAAAGGGCACTGCCGGATGAACAGCCAGCGTTTAAACCGTCCGAGCCCGAAGGGTCAGGGTTCACTGAATATAACCGCTTGGAAGGTGTGAAGCTCGGCATCCTGCTTCCAGCAATCCGATGCGAGCCCGGCCTTGCGGCACAGGTTGTCCAGCATTTCATTCCGGGTCCAGCCCTGCTCCGGCGCCACCTGGGGCAGAAAAACCGCGGAGCGGCCGGAGCGCTTGAGAAGAACCCCGTCCGGCCCGACCCGGATCTGGTCCACGGACTCAACCCTTTGATAGGGTGTTAAAACCGAGATCTCGATTTGCACATCCTTTAGCTCGGATAGGGAAAGCCGTGGAAATCTGGAATCATGGAAAGCTGCGGACAGAGCCATCCGGCCGACGGTCTGGTACAAGGGCAGATCCGGTGGCATGTTACCGATGCACCCTCGCAGTTCGCCGTATTTTTTCAGCGTGACGAACGCACCCCGTTTTTCATGGAATGACGGGTCCTCCCGCCTGAACAGCGGTGTGGTTTCGGTTTCCAGATATTGTTGGAGGGTGCTCCGGGCAAAAGATAGCAGATCCTGTTTCTGCTCGCCTGTCAGAGCCGGAGCCCGACTCGCGGTTCCGGCTTGCAAAGGTTCGCCACAGGAAGAGGATGCCCGGCAAAACGACACGGCGGCATAGCCGACCACCCGGGAGTGA
>JAPLJE010000001.1 GCA_026388755.1 Deltaproteobacteria bacterium
AGTCAGATGCATCTGGCGGCCTGTCGCGCACCGAAGCATTGGCTATGAATAATGTGGATCATCGCTATTTCGGTTAGTCCACCCATACAAAACAGCAATGAGCCGCTTTTTATTTACGGATTCAACACATCGAGGATTTAGACTTTTTGATACTTTTTTTCAAAAAGGATACTTATCATGCAACGAGCACCAAGAACAGTTGTCCTGTTAATCTTTTTGGTATCACTCTCCGCTTTTGCCAGAGATCCAAAATCTAATAATAAGTTAATAAGTGCTGCAGAAGAAGGTAACTTGCAACTCGTCAAGGAGTTTCTGGCCAAAGGTGCCGATGTGAACGCAAAAGACAATCAAGGCTACACTGCCTTGATGTGGGCTGCCTATAACGGCCATATTGATGTTATCAAGGAGCTTCTGCTCTCTGATGCGGACGTGAATGGACAAGACTATAAAGGTTACACTGCGTTGATGTGGGCGGATGAGCAAGGCTATACAGATATAGTTCAATTGTTAAAAAAAGCAGGCTGGAGCACATACTCAGACCCAAAGGGGTTTTTTGTGAAGAAACCTACAGGATGGAATGTCTCAAATGATCCACAGACCGGTCGTATCGTGATCCAGGGGACACAGGGTGAGCGGGTAGTGATTTGGCCAATGTTCATAGAACAGCAGCGGCTGGATGGGCGCGGAGCGGCTGTGGTGATTCAGCAGCTTGCTCATAAAGTCGATCCCCAGTTGCCATGGGGCACAGCTGAGGTGTCTGGTAACTTTGTTTGCGTCGTGGCAAGACTCCCACAGCGTATCGGCGCGACCATAATGACATGGGAACCGGTGCAGAATGGCACTTCAATATGCATGTATTCACTGGCTGCCCCCCCCGATATTTATCACGGCTCGGTAGATACATTTTCTACGATACTCGGCAGCTTTCAAATCGTGAAGGAGCAGGTGGGGAACGGCCCAAGTGGATCGATGGCTGCTGTTGCAACGGCAGCAGCAGCCAGTTTCGTCAACTGGTCGGATCCGCACGAAGGCGCGTTCAGCGTGTCGGTCCCGCAGGGATGGAAGGTGACTGGCGGGGCTTATAGATTAAGCGCTACAGATGTTCGTATGAGCGTGATTCTGGTTTCATCTGACGGAAGGGTTCGTGTGGCTGTAGGCGATTCAAATGTGGGTACATTCACTCAGCCCAATCAGATGTACTACAAGGTAGGGCTAAAGGAAGGATCGATGACGCGCCTTGGGGACGGAACACCACTGCAGATCCGCATGTTGATTTCGGGCCAGCAGTTTGCCAGAGAGTATGTTGAAGGTTTTGTGAGAAAAATTTGCCCGGACCTGCGCATCTCGTCTAATAACATGCGTTCGGACCTGACAGGAGTTTTCCTACAGCAAGCAAGTTCCGAAGGCATTATCAATAGCAAACTCAGTGCAGGCGATGCTTCTTTCGTCGGAAGTCTTAACGGGAATGAAGTCAGAGGCAGATATGTTGTCGCAACTTGCCTTCCATTTCCTGACAAGGGTCAGTTATGGTATGTTTATCGCCTATATGGCTATCTGGCCCCGCCGGAACGACAGCAGGAAGCGGACATGATCTGCAAGCATGTGGTTGATTCATGGGCCGTCAATCCACAGTGGCGTATGAAGGAAAAACAGATAGCAGCGGCCGCTGTTCAAGCAGACAATATTCGATCCCAGCAAATCCGACAGCGTGCTCTCCAGGCAATAGCCGAAGATCAAAGAGAGACTTCAGATATGATATCGAAGTCATATTGGCAGAGACAGAACGTGTACAACGAGATATCGCGAAAGCGAGAAAATGCAATCCTTGGTACTGTAGATGTCGTGGATCCGGGCAGCCATTCGCAGTATAAAATAACCTATAACTCTGACTATCACTGGATGGACAACCAGGGAAATATCGCTGGAACTCAAACGCACACTTCACCCGGTGTTGGCTGGCGGAAGATGATCGACCTGCCATAGACATCCGAATTCAGCAGTATCGGAACAAGCCAATACGAAGAGCCTGATTGAACAATCATAATCCGAGACTGAAGTATTCAGAATAAATTGGGTTGTTGATACGTCCGAAAGACGCAGCAACACATTTGAAATGTTTTGACGACCGCCGGTCAGTTCGGCTATGGTTAATGATACCAGAAATATACATGAATAAAAATCCGAAAA
>JAPLJE010000822.1 GCA_026388755.1 Deltaproteobacteria bacterium
GGAGCATTTGGATCAGTACCTCCGGGCGATATGGCTGGAGTGCTGCGGACACATGAGTCAGTTTGTTTTCGGCGGCCGCCGGGGCGAAAAGGTCTCCATGCGGCGACGCATCGAGGAAGTCTTTGAACCGGGAATGGAATTAACCCATATCTATGATTTTGGAACCTCATCGGAGACTTTGATAAAGGCAGTCGGTGTCCGTGAAGGAAAATCCGTGACTTCGCATCCGATCACACTTCTGGTTCGGAATGTGATGCCGGAGTCGGACTGCATCGAATGCGGTCTGCCTGCCGCGTGGCTATGCCTGGAGTGTTTGTATGAAGAAGATGAATGGGGAACCCTGTGCGACAAGCACGCCAAGACGCATCCCCATAAGGACTATGATGAGCCTATTTCGTTAGTTAATTCGCCCCGTTTGGGAATGTGCGGTTATGTCGGGCCGTCAGAGCCGCCGTCTTAATGTTGTATGGATCAATTGATCCTCGCTGCGCTCTGCGATGAAGCGCGCCGCCGCCGCCGTGGATTCCGAAAAATCGAAGAAAAAGGAGAGGGTTTAGGATCTTGTCTCAGCTCTCTATCTCAATAGATCGATATAATAGAAAAGGAGTGGAAAATGGCAACTTCCGTAAAACGTTCCAACTTATCCCATATCCGCGGTGTCAGCTTTCTTTTTATAAGTTTGATTGCGATTTCACTGCTAATCATTTTAACGAGCGCCGGCTTAGCGAGCGCCGACATCCAAGAGGATTTGAAATCCGAGGCACTGCCTCCAAGTACTCCAAGTACACTAATTGATGATGGGCAACATGGAGGGGGACCTCGTCCCCCGGCGCTTGATGTCACGACATGGGGCTTAGTCACCGCACCGGTTTATGGGACCTCCCTGCGAGGTGCTTACAGGGGCGCTGAACTGTTTGCCGGTCCGGATAAGTTCGGGAGTTATTTTACCGGCGTGCTGCCAAATGGCCGGATCGTGAAGCCGGCCGGCATCAGCACCCAGGTGGGTATGAATCCTCTCGGCGTGGTTCTGACATTGGATGGGAAATATCTCATAACCAGCAATGACGACGAGTTAGATCCCGGTTTCCAGTCCTACCAGAATTCAATGAATTACGGTTGCTATTCGCTTTCAGTCATTGATACCGAGACCATGCAATTGGTTTCCACGTGGCCCACCCCTCCCGAGGCCTCCTGGCCGACGAATGGCATTTTCATCGGATTACAGGTGACCGGCGCCGGTCCTTACACCCTATGGGCCTCCGGCGGTGCCGACAATGACGTTAAGATGTTTAACATCTCCACAACGGGGGTGATTTCCCCCGTCAATACGCCATTAAACCGAATCAGTATCACTCCGATTACGCCCGATAATCAGGGATTCGTGACCAACTACACGCTGGCTCCAGGAGTGCCCCCCGTTGTTATGTTCTCGGGTCAGCAAACGGGCGCGCAGGCTACTTGGCCCGCCGGTTCCGCCCTAAGCCGGAACGGCCAGTTTCTCTATGTGGCCTGCAACAGCGATAACAGTATTGCCGTCATCGATACGATCCAGAAAAAGGTAGTGAAGCAGGTGGCGGTGGGGTATTTCCCGTACGGGGTGTCATTGAGCGATGACGACCAAACGGTGACCGTTTCCAACTGGGGAGTTTCGGAGTACAAGTTCGAGAACGTGACCTATGATCCCGTCACCCACTATGTGACATCCCTTCTTCCTGCCCCCAATAATCTGCCCGATGGATTCTACGTCCCCGTCACGAATACAAGCGGCAACAATCCAAAAACCTCCTCGATCTCCATCCTGAATGCCCCTGGCGGTGATGGATCTCAGCTTTCCCTGATCCGTTCGGTTTACCAGGGCCATCCAATCGATGAGCTGAACACCGTGGGCGATACCCACCCATCCGCGACGGCCATCCTGGAAAACGGCAGCATCCGGGTCCTGTACGTCACAAAAACCAATAGCGACAGTTTGGGAGTTATCGATCTTGTCAACAATCAAAGTCTTAGCGATATCGATCTCTCTCCCCTAAAAGTTGGCGGCGTCAAGGGGAATGAACTGGTTGGCGCCTACCCCAACGCCATTGTCGTCTCACCGGATAAGCGGCGGATGTACGTGGCGGAAGCCGGGATAAACTCCGTTGCGGTGCTGGATACGACCAATCCGCTCCAGCCGAAACTGTTGGGCCGAATGCCGACGGGCTGGTATCCGACGGCACTGACCCTTAGCGGTGACGGCCGGTTTCTATACGTTGCAAACGCCAAGGGAGTAGGCACGGATATCAACCCCAAGATTAATACGCATCTCTTACCATCGCCGCCCTCCGGACTCGGGTCTGATCCGAATACCGACAGCCACTGTGTTTTCGGCATCGTGCAGAAGATCAATCTCGCTTCTATCGATTTGAGCGCCTTCGACGTGCTCGCAAACAATTACGCGATGCAGAGACACGCAGACTCCAGCGTGGTTCCGATCGGTGGACAGCCGTCAGGGAAAATCAAGCATGTTTTCTTCATTCTGCAGGAGAATAAGACGTTCGATTCGATGCTGGGCAGCA
>JAPLJE010000306.1:0-9911 GCA_026388755.1 Deltaproteobacteria bacterium
GAATAACGGATGATACAGGCAATGTTTCAGCCATCGGTGTTTTTGCCGCCAAGTTGCCTTCCATACCTCCAATCGATTTGCTGCCGTATCATCATTTTGCTGCCGCCAAATATGAACGACTGGGGAAAGCATACCGGCTCCTGGATATGCGCCCTCCGACAGCGGATTCCATGACCCGCGTTGCGGATCTGCTGTGTGGGTTTGGACTGACCGTAAATGCGGAAGGGTGATCTGTTATGACGATTTCTGAAAGAGTTTTACAACTCCGGGAACAGAGCCTGAACACAAAGCCCTTTCTTTCACCGGAACGGGCAGAGCTGATGACCGAATATTCCCGCAGGGATTCCTCGCCCGTATCCGCGCCTGTCCGGCGGGCGCTTGCGTTTCAATACCTTATGGAGCATAAGGCCATCTGCATCAACGACGGCGAGCTGATTGTCGGTGAAAAAGGGCCGTTTCCCAAGGCAACGCCTACCTATCCGGAACTCTGCTGTCACAGCCTGAGCGATCTGGAAATTTTAGATTCCAGAGAAAAAATCCCTTATTCGGTCAGCCCGGAAGCAAAGGCCGTATACCAGGATAGCATCATTCCTTTCTGGCAAGGTAAATCCCTGCGGGAAATTATTTTCAACGAAATGACGGATGAATGGAAAGCAGCCTATGAAGCAGGCGTGTTTACCGAATTCATGGAACAGAGAGCTCCTGGCCACACGGTTCTGGACGATAAAATCTATAAAAAAGGGTTTCTGGAATTCAGGCAGGAGATTCAATCGGCTTTAATCAAACTCGATTATCTCAACGACCCCAGGGCCTATGACAGCCAGCAAGAGCTCAAAGCCATGGAAATCTGCGTGGATGCCTTGATCCGATTCAGCCATCGGCATGCGGAAAAGGCCCGGACGCTGGCGGAACTGGAAACCCGGCCGGAGCGAAAGGCCGAGCTTGGACGGATTGCGGATATCTGTTTTCGTGTCCCCGCCAACCCTCCCCGTGATTTTCATGAGGCGTTGCAGTATTACTGGTTCGTTCATTTGGGGGTAACCATCGAACTCAACACCTGGGATGCCTTTGACCCGGGGCGCCTGGACCAGCATTTGCATCCATTTTATCAAAAAGGCCTCGAAAATGGAACCCTGACCCGGGAAATAGCCGAGGAACTGCTCCAGTGTTTCTGGATCAAGTTCAACAATCAGCCGGCACCCCCCAAGGTGGGCGTCACAGCAGCCGAAAGCGGCACATACACGGATTTTGCCCAGATCAACGTCGGTGGGATGAAGCCGGACGGATCCGACGGGGTCAACGATATATCGTATCTGCTGCTGGACGTCATTGAGGACATGCGCCTGCTTCAGCCCAGTTCATCCATTCAGGTCAGCAAGAAAAATCCGGACAGGTTCATCAAGCGGGCGGCCGAAATCATTCGAACCGGCTTTGGTCAGCCTTCGATATTTAATGCGGATCTGATCGTTCAGGAGCTGGTCCGCCAGGGAAAATCGCTGGATGACGCCCGACGAGGCGGATCCAGCGGATGCGTGGAGGTCGGGGCCTTTGGAAAGGAAAGCTATACCCTTACCGGATACTTCAATATGCCAAAAATACTTGAGATCACCCTGCATAACGGTAAGGACCCCCGAACCGGGAAGAAAATCGGGATTGAAACCGGTAATCCCAAAGAGTTTACCACATTCGATGACCTTTTTAATGCATTTGTTCAGCAGATGAACCATTTTATCGACATCAAGGTCAGGGGCAATAATGTCATCGAGCGCCTTTATGCCAGGTTAATGCCGGCCCCGTTTCTGTCCATTCTGATCGATGACTGCATTGCAACCGGAACGGATTACCACGATGGCGGCGCCCGCTATAATACCACCTATATTCAGGGTGTGGGTCTGGGTTCCCTTACCGATATGATGTCGGCCATCCGGTACCATGTTTTTGATCAAAAAAACCTTTCCATGTCAACGCTTTTGACCGTTCTGGCAGATGATTTTTCAGGCCATGACAGAATCCGGCTGATGTTGATGAACAAAACCCCCCGGTATGGAAATGACGACGACTATGCCGATGATCTCATGAAGTCTATTTTCGAGGCCTATTTTTCAGTTGTTGACGGTCGAAAAAACACAAGGAACGGCACCTATCACATCAATCTGCTGCCAACAACCTGCCATGTCTATTTTGGGTCCGTGACCGGTGCAACGCCCGATGGCCGGCGTGCTGGGGAGCCACTTTCAGAAGGGATTTCACCGGTGCAGGGCGCGGATCGAAAGGGTCCGACCGCCGTCCTCAAATCCGCGGCCAAGATGGATCATGTCCGAACCGGCGGAACGCTTCTCAACCAGAAATTCACGCCGCAGCTTCTGAAGACCGATACGGATCTGGACAGGCTGGTTCAGCTGATACGCACCTATTTCAAGCTGGACGGGCATCACATTCAATTCAATGTGGTGGATGCGGCGGCCCTTCGTGCGGCTCAGCAGCATCCGGAAAAGTACCGGGGTCTGATTGTCCGCGTTGCCGGTTACAGCGATTATTTCTGCGATCTAGGAGAAGCACTTCAGGAGGAAATCATTGCCCGAACCGAGCACAGCTGCTTCTGATGGCTTCGTAAAAACCGATCTGCGTTGATTACGCCGTATGCACTGTGCGCTTCATAGACAGGGTTCGCACGCCTTGCTCTTGAACAGGCGGAATGCCGGTACTTTGCCATTTCTGGATGCTTTCATACAAAACGGGTCTTCATACTTCACTTTCAGACCTCGTTAATTCGAACTAAAAAATGATCATTTTTTTGGACATTCGATCAATCAATTGGCGAATTGTTCTGGTCCAGCTTTATCCCCTGTGTCGAATTCGATTCTTTATTCAGGTACGCACTCCTTTTCCCTGTCATTTCCGCAGGATTCTCTTGTTTTTCATTGTCATACAATATATCTTGCCAACATATTTTCAACAAAAGTTAAATTCACTTCCCCATGATTTTCTTGATGGCCTCAACAGGAGTATTAGAGTTGTAAAATGGAGGTGCATCAGCGCGCCATTATGGTGAAATCTCACTATTTACAATCAGGGGAACCATAGTACACAAAAAGTGAGTAATTTCGGAGGAGAGAATGACTACAGTTAAAGCGACCAATATCACTTGGCACAGTACACATGTTGATCGAAAAGACCGAGAACGACTTCTCAGGCAGAAAGGCTGCACAATCTGGTTTACGGGGCTTCCTTCATCAGGGAAAAGTACAACGGCTTTTACCCTCGAGCATGAACTTATTAGCCTTGGATACCTGGCTTATGCCCTCGACGGTGACAATGTGCGCCACGGGTTGAATAAAAACTTGGGATTTTCGGCGGAAGACCGAGAAGAAAATATCAGGCGCATTGGAGAGGTCGCCAAGCTTTTCTCTGATGGAGGGGTGATAACCATGGCCAGCTTTATTTCCCCCTACCGCGAAGACCGCGACCTTGCAAGAAAAGTTCACAATGATGCAGGACTTTGCTTTGTGGAAGTATTTGTTGACACTCCCATAGAGATTTGTGAAAGACGAGACCCTAAAGGCCTTTATAAGAAAGCACGCAAAGGCGAAATAACGGGCTTTACCGGGATCAATGACCCATATGAGCCACCTCTCAACCCAGAAATAGTTGTTAGGACGGCCGAACACCCGCCCCATATAATCACGGCTCAAATCCTATCGTTTCTCAAAAGAAATGGCGTTCTGATTGTCGACGAAAATCGGACTGAAAATTTAAGGGATCGATGAAAGAAAAGGCCCGCAATGATCGCGCAAAAACCAAAGATCTGAATTGTGTCAATACTCGGTTTTTGAAAGATCCTCTGGTTCATTCCCGGTGCCCGAATGGGCGGATGCATCGGTGGGAAGAGTTCCTTCCTTGAAGCATTCAAATAGGACGTTTTGCGTGGCAGGGCCTGCCAGTCGGCCGGTGGCTGCGTCAACCTTCGCAAAAACGATTCCTTCGGGAACCGGAAAAATCTGAATGGGCTTATTGGCAAGCGCCCGCTTCATAAACCCCACCCACACCGGGCAAGCGGCAGCACCGCCCGTTTCACCCTTTCCCAGCGTTCCTTCTTCGTCAAATCCAACCCAGACTCCGGTAATAAATTCCGGGGTATATCCCACAAACCAGGCATCGTTCAGATTGTTGGTTGTGCCGGTTTTTCCGGCCGCTGGACGGTTCAATTCTCTGGCCTTTCGACCGGTTCCATTTTTGACAACGCTTTCCAGAAGGCTGGTCATGATGAAGGCCGTACTTTTTTCAATGACCTGCATTTTTTCCGGGGTGGTTTCTTCAAGAACACGGCCGTTCTGATCCGTGATTTTGGTGATGAATACAGGCTGGACTAAATCTCCGGCGTTGTCAAAGACAGAATAGGCTCTGACCAGCTCCAGAAGGGAAACACCGGAGGAGCCCAGCGCAATGGAGAGGTTGTGCTCCAAAGTGGAGGTGATGCCCAGTTTTTTGGCATAGCCGATGGCATAGTCCACGCCGATATCCTGAAGAATTTTCACCGTCACCACGTTCACGGATTTTTCAAGGGCGTTTCGCAGCAGGATTTGCCCGGAATATTTTCTGTCATAATTCTGAGGTTTCCAGACCGAATCGCCTTCATCATCCTGAAATGCGATAGGCGAGTCGATCATTACCGTTGCAGGAGTGTACCCCTTATCAATGGCTGCGGCATAGATGACGGGTTTAAAAGACGATACAGGTTGCCGCCTGGACTGGATGGCGCGGTTAAACTGGCTGTCCCTGAAATCCCGGCCGCCGACCATTACCTTGACCTGACCGGTCCCTGCTTCCAGACAAAGCAGGGCGCCCTGAACTTTAGGAGTTTGTTCCAGTGAAAGGTTCCATTTGTCTCCATCCTTGGCTTTATCCACAACTTTGACCAGAATGACGTCTCCAATGCCAAGTATGGTTGGCGGCCGCTTCGCGCCGGATTCCTGTTTGGTGCTATTCGGAGTGGATTTTTTGGCCCATTTCATCTCAGCAAACCGGATGACGCCCTGGGATTTACCAATGCGAATCCCCGCAGACTGTTCGGTTTCACTGATCGAAACGACAACCCCGCTTAAAATGACTCCGGGTTTGATCGGCGCGTCCTTGATTTCTTCCTGAATGGCTGTGGAAAAGGACTCAATTTCATCCGTTTTCAAATGTTTGATCGGCCCTCGATACCCCTGGCGCTTATCGAGTGCGCCAAGGCCGATACCCAGCTCTTCCTGGGCAGCCTTTTGCATGTCGATGTTGACAGCCGCATATATACTGAGTCCATTGCTGTACAAAGTGTCTGGGCCGAATTTGGCTTCAACATACCGACGGATATGTTCGGTATAAAACGGCACTTCTTCGATATACCAATTTTTTCGAGGCTTGATGTCCATGGCTTGCTGAATGGCCGCCGCCGCCTGTGCTTCGGTGATGTAACCTTCAGCTGCCATGCGGGTTAAGACGTAAACCTGGCGCTGCTTGGCCCTGTCCGGATACCGAAACGGGGAATATTTGGTGGGGGCCTGGGGAAGTCCTGCCAGCAGCGCGCATTCGGCAAGATTTAAATCCGTAACAGGTTTGCCGAAATAATTTTCCGAAGCCGCTTCGATTCCGTAAGCGCCGTGGCCCAGATAAATCTGATTCAGATATAAAAACAGGATTTCGTCTTTGGAAAATGCCTTGCTGATCCGATAAGCCAGAATGGCTTCCTTGATTTTTCGGGTATAGCTACGCTCCGGCGTCAGCAGAAATGATTTGGTAACCTGCTGGGTAATAGTGCTTCCGCCCTGAACCACGCCGCCGGCTTCGATGTTTTTCAATACGGCCCGGAAGATACCGATGACATCAATGCCTGGGTGAGAGTAGAACCTGGAATCTTCTGCAGCAATAAACGCCTCTTTCAGGATTTGAGGAATTCTGGATATGGGGATGACAATCCGTCGTTCTTTGTAAAATTCGCCGATTTTACGGTTATCGTCTGAATAAACCGAGGTGACAATTGGCGGATGGTAATCGGATAATTTGGATATTTTTGGCAGATCTTCGTTGATATAAAAATAAAGCAGGATTGCTGCAATAATTCCTGTGATAATGGTGACCGAACCTGACCAGAAAACCGTTTTGATAATGATCCTGGACAGACTTGGGCGGGGTTTCTGGCGGGCCCGCTTTTTCAGAATCTGTGATGTTTTTCGAAATTCAGGCATAGATTTGATGGTCTTTTGTGTTTGGGTGAGAGCAGCTCAAAACTTCATGAGCATATTTCTTTACAAATTTTCAGTGACTTGTTACTTTACACTCCTCCGGTTGGTTAAATGTGTTATTATAACTCAGGAAGACAGAAAGACAAGAAATTTTAGCAATGACCTTTAGCAGGATAGATTATGGACGCAATTAAACTTGATTTCAACAAACTCGAAGGGCTGGTGCCGGCCATTGTTCAGGACTTTAAAACCGGCGAGGTCCTGATGCTGGCATTCATGAATGTCGAAGCATGGGAAGTTACGCTTTCAACCGGCAAAGCCACGTATTATAGCCGGACCCGAAAAAAACTCTGGATCAAAGGCGAAACATCCGGCCACTGTCAGATCGTTAAGGAAATCCGTATCGACTGTGACAACGATACGGTGCTGCTGAAAGTAGAGCAGGTCGGCGGCGCCGCCTGCCATACCGGCCATAAAAGCTGTTTCTTTCAGCGTGTGGAGGGAAGCTCCGTCAGAATATGTGGAGAGCCGATTTTTAATCCAAAGGAGGTCTATAAATAAATGAACACTATTTTGAAACTGGGGATTCCCAAAGGAAGCCTGCAAAACGCAACCGTTGAGCTGTTCAGGCGCTCCGGCTGGAAAATCGATGTGAATGGCAGAAGTTATTTTCCTGAAATCAATGATGACAACATTGAATGCGCCTTGTGCAGGGCTCAGGAAATGTCGCGATATGTTGAAAACGGTACGATGGACGCCGGACTTACCGGCAAGGACTGGATCGCCGAAAATAGATCGAATGTCCATGTCGTGGCGGATCTTGTCTATTCAAAAGTGAGTGCAAGGCCAGCCCGGTGGGTGCTTGCCGTTCCTTTTGACTCTCCGGCCAGAAAACCCGAAGATCTTGCAGGTAAAAAGATTGCAACAGAACTGGTTGAGTTTACGAAAAATTATTTTGCTGAAAGAGGTGTTCCGGTAACCGTTGAGTTTTCCTGGGGAGCGACAGAGGCGAAGGTGGTATCGGGTCTGGCGGATGCCATTGTCGAGGTTACGGAAACCGGCAGCACCATCAAGGCTCACGGCCTTCGGATCATTCATGAGCTGATGCAGACCAATACCCAACTGATCTCCAATCATGAATCGTGGGAAAATCCTGAAAAAAGAGAGAAAATCGAGCAGATTGCGCTGCTGCTTCAGGGAGCGCTGCTGGGGGAAAAACTGGTGGGCCTCAAAATGAATGTTCCGGACTTCTGTCTTGAGAAAGTGGTTTCACTGTTGCCCAGCCTGAACGCTCCGACGGTTGCATCCCTTTACAAATCCACCTGGTATTCGGTTGAAACCGTTGTGAATACCCATGTGGTGAGGGAACTGATTCCGGTCTTGATGAAAAATGGTGCGGAAGGGATTATTGAGTATCCGTTGAATAAAGTGATATAGGTTTAAATGTGGGTGTGGGGGGAATGAGTGAGTGTGTGGGCGAATGAGTGTGGTTCAGATATTATGCCCAAAATCTATCCCTCCCTCCCTCCCTCCCTCCCTCCCTCACCCTCACATGCCTCTTACTTAACTGACGAAAACATCCCTGCCTTAAAGAATTCCCGGTTCATCCGGGCAATATTGGTGATGGAAATTTCCTTGGGGCATTCGGCTTCGCATTCCCGTTCATTGGAGCAGTTTCCAAATCCAAGATCATCCATGGTCCGAACCATATACGTAACACGCCTGGCAGCTTCGGGCCTGCCCTGAGGCAGCAGTGCAAGTTGTGATACCTTCGCACCCACAAAGAGCATGGCCGATGCATTGGGACAGGCTGCCACGCAGGCACCGCAGCCGATACATGCTGCGGCATCCATGGCCTTTTCCGCCATTTCCTTGGGCACGGGTATGGCATTGGCATCCGGAGTCCCGCCGGTATTGACCGATACATATCCGCCTGCCTGAATGATTTTGTCCAGAGCGCTCCGGTCCACAACCAGATCTTTCAGCACCTTGAAGGCTTTTGCCCGGAACGGTTCAATGGCAATGGTATCCCCGTCGCTAAAATGCCGCATGTGAAGCTGGCACAGGGTGGTACCTTTTTCAGGGCCGTGAGGCCTGCCGTTGATAACAGATCCGCACTGCCCGCAGATTCCTTCCCGGCAATCGTGATCAAAGGCAATGGGTTCCTTGCAATCCAGGGTAAGTTGCTCATTGACAACATCCAGCATTTCCAGAAACGACATGTCCGTAGATATATTGCTGGCATGATAAGTTTCAAATCCGCCTTTTATCCCGGCGGATTGTTGTCGCCATACCTTCAGCGTTAAATTGATGGTTTTTGTCACTTGTAACTCCTTTGTGTTAATTTGACGTTTTCAAAAACCAGTGGTTCTTTATGGAACTGGGGATCCTTTCCTTCTCCGGCGTATTCCCATGCTGCAACATGACAGAAATTGTCATCATCCCTCAGGGCTTCATTCTCTTCGGTCTGAAAGCCTTCATTAAAATGGCCGCCGCAGGATTCCCGCCTTGCCAACGCGTCGATGACCATGAGCTCTCCGAATTCCAGAAAATCGGCCACACGTCCGGCCCGCTCGAGGCTCTGGTTAAGATCCCTTTCCACTCCGGGGACCTTGACGTTTTTCCAGAATTCGCTGCGAAGGGACTGGATGAGGGTTCTGGCTTTGGCCAAGCCTTCATCGTTTCTGGCCATTCCGCAGTATTCCCAGAGAATGCCACCCAGTTCCCGGTGAAAATCATCCACCGTGCGTTTACCGTTAATGGACAGCAAGCGCTGGGTGCGATCGCTCGCTTTGCGGGCAGCTGATGTGAATTCGGATTGGGTGGTCGTGATTTTGGGAAGCTGCGCGCCGGCAAAATATCCGCCGATGGTATAAGGGATTACAAAATAGCCGTCTGCCAGGCCCTGCATGAGAGCGCTGGCGCCTAGACGGTTAGCGCCGTGATCCGAAAAATTGGCCTCCCCCAAGACAAAAAGTCCGGGAACGGTGCTCATTAAGTTATAATCCACCCAAAGTCCACCCATCGCATAATGTACCGCAGGATAAATCATCATGGGCTTTTCATACGGGTCATCTGCGGTAATTTTTTCATACATCTGAAAGAGATTGCCGTATTTCTGACCAATCACATCTTTGCCGTCGCGGCTGATGGCATCCCGAAAATCCAGATAAACCGCAAGTCCGGTTTCGCCGACGCCTTTTCCCAGATCGCATTGTTCTTTGGCGTTTCGGGAAGCCACATCCCGGGGAACCAGGTTTCCGAAGCTGGGGTATTTGCGTTCCAGAAAATAATCCCGATCCGATTCCGGAATCTGATCTGGAGATCGTTTATCCCCGGCAGTTTTAGGAACCCATACACGGCCGTCATTTCTCAGGCTTTCGCTCATCAGGGTCAGCTTGGACTGATAGGTTCCATGAACCGGAATGCAGGTGGGATGAATCTGGGTAAAACAGGGGTTGGCAAATAATGCGCCTTTCTGATAAGCCCTGTAATTGGCGGTGACATTGCAGGCCATGGCATTGGTGGAAAGGAAAAAAACATTGGCATAGCCGCCGGTGCAAAGGACAACGGCATCGGCTCCATGACTCTCGATTTCTCCGGTGACTAAATTTCTAACCACGATGCCCCTGGCCTGTTCGTTCACCAGAACGAGATCCAACATTTCCCTGCGGCTGAACATCTGCACTT
>JAPLJE010000306.1:9917-11836 GCA_026388755.1 Deltaproteobacteria bacterium
TCCCCTGGCGTAAAAAGTCCGCGAAACCTGAGCGCCGCCAAAGCTGCGGTTGGCCAGTAGGCCTCCGTATTCTCGGGCAAAGGGAACACCCTGGGCCACGCACTGATCGATGATATTGCCGCTGACCTGTGCCAGGCGATACACATTGCCTTCCCGAGCGCTGAAGTCCCCGCCCTTGATGGTGTCGTAAAAGAGCCGCCAGTCACTGTCTCCATCGTTCTGGTAGTTTTTGGAAGCATTGATGCCCCCCTGTGCCGCTATGCTGTGTGCGCGGCGTGGGGTATCCTGAATGCAGAAGCTTTTAACATTATATCCAAGCTCTGCCAGAGATGCTGCAGCAGCGCCGCCGGCAAGACCGGTTCCAACGACAATGATCTCAAATTTACGTTTATTGGCGGGGTTGATCAGTTTTAACTCAAACTTATGCCGGTCCCATTTATCAGCGAGCGGCCCCCCGGGAATTTTTGCATATAGATGCATGGTTTATCTCCTTGTACTTAAGCAATCAGCGAAATATAGACGGGAAGAAATCCAAAGCCAATGCCGACGATGAGGCTGAAGACCAGACTGGCCATCATAATGATCGGCATGTATTTTGGGTGGTTGGCGCCCAGAGTTTGAAAAGCGCTCCACAGTCCGTGGCTCACATGAAGTCCGGCGATAATCATGGCCAGAATGTAGAAAATGACATAAAGTGGATTCGAAAAAGCTTTGGAAACAATATCAAATATGGTCAGGTGAGTCTTGTCCACAAAATGAAAATTGAAAAGGTGAAAAATCACAAAAAACAGGAGAAAAAAACCGGAGTAGGGCATGGTGGCGGATCCGATGGTTCTGCCTCCAGCGGATTTGTTGACGCTATAGCGGGTGGGTCTGGCCCTCAGGTTTTCATAAAACAGGGTTGCACCTGTCAGTACATGGATCAGGGCTAACGTCAAAAGGCTCACCTCCGCCAGGTTCACCAGTGGACCCAGGGAATGGAGGTGAGTTGCATATGAATTGAAGGCATCTCTTCCCCCATAAATAAACAGGTTGCCGGCAAGGTGTGAAACCAGAAACCCACAAAAACTCAACCCCGTAATGGCCATCATCAGTTTTTTCCCGATGGATGACCCCAGCATGTTGACAAACCAGTTCATCTTTACCTCCAGGTTAGTGATAATAAATAAATAATTTAAGGATTTAATCTGATCGTTATTAATTTAAAAATTAATTTTCTATTGCTTCTGATTCAATGTGTCAACAATGAAAGTAATGGGTCAGGACAAAAATATTCGCATTTTTCAGAACAGTTATCGCTCATCAATCTGGACATTGGATACAAAACTTTGTTACTGTCAAGGGTATTGTTAATATCACAAGTTAAAATACTTAAAATATAACAACCTGAAATTGATTAAAATATAAATAATATATTAAATATTAATAATGCAAAGCATATATTTTAGAAATGCTGTTCTATGCGTTTGATATTATCAATATATTGATATTTAATATAATTAAATAATTATATTATAGAAAATATTAAAAATCGAAACATTGTTTCGATAATTTTGATATACGAATGAAGTTATTCTGTCAAGAATTAATTTATGCAAACTTGTTTAGGAGTTATTATCTGCACTGATATCCGATGCATTTCTCTTCGTTGCTCTTCTCCCGGAACAGTGTCAACATAGCCTTCATGCCTTGATGGTTTGGGTCTGTTCCAGAACTATAGTTCAGCACAAAGCTCAATTGACATTTTCTAACTTTATTATTAATGGTGAATAAGATTTGTTGCCTTTGAAAGCTCGGTTGTTCTGTCGGTTTGGGGAAGGGTTTTCAGCAGGAACACGCTGAACGGTATTTTGCATGAAAGTTTCAGAAGCCAGAAGTTAGAATTCAGCAAATAAGGGTACGACCGATATAAAGCTGAC
>JAPLJE010000306.1:11880-12512 GCA_026388755.1 Deltaproteobacteria bacterium
CCACTTTCATGCATTTTTCGCTGGTAGAGCAATGTGGAAGAATAAGGAAAAACGTTATGATTTCTGTAAATGTGCCGGATTATTGCATTCAGATGATACTGAAAGAAAATTCCAGACTCCGCTTCCTGTTAAACGGGGTTTTCCGTCAGGGCGTTCGGGTGGAGATTCAGGCCGGATCCAGCATTCGCCAGGTTATCGTTGACCAGCTGGGAATTGCTGAAGATTATCTGGAAAACCGGGTCCAGACCCTTTTCCTGAATGGAACGCCTGTGGATGATGTGGACGCCATGAAGGTTTCAGACGGTTCCATCCTGGCGTTGTCGGCTGCCATGCCTGGGCTTGCTGGAGCGACCCTTAGAAAAGGCGGAAAATATGCTGGCTTTCGGCAACAGATATCCCTTGGCAGCGATTCTCCGGTTCCTGTTCTCCGGAAGGGGTGGATGATTCTGAAGCTCTTTAATCATGTTGCCGAGGAACAGGGGCCAGGGTTGTTAACAAAAGGGATAGGGATTAGCGGCCGGGATTTGTTGGATTTTATCCGAAAAGTCCAGGATCAGTCGCTTCTCCTGGACATATTGAAAGTGGAAGTAAACGGTAATTCAATTGCTCCTGGAATGCTGATCGCAGAGATC
>JAPLJE010000299.1 GCA_026388755.1 Deltaproteobacteria bacterium
AATATAGGTGAGCCCAACTTCAATCCGTTTACGCTTCGGTAAATCTACACCAGCAATTCTAGCCAAAGCTAAATCCTCCTCTATCCCTGCCTTTGTTTGTGTCGCTTATTTTCACAAATGACGCGTAAAACCTGCTTACGACGAATTATTTTACACTTGCTGCATATTTTTTTGATTGATGCCCTTACTTTCATTAAGTTTCGCTCCTGTTCCCTGCGGCTTATCCCATTAAGTATAGCATAGAATTATGATAATTTCCAGTGCCTCAGGGATAATAATTTATTTAGATCGGTAAGTGATTCTGCCCCGGGTAAGGTCATAGGGAGATAATTCGACCGTCACTTTATCTCCAGGCAGAATTTTGATGAAATGCATTCGCATTTTCCCGGAAATATGCGCGAGTATCTGATGTTTGTTCTCCAACTCGACTTTAAACATAGCATTCGGAAGGGTTTCAAGCACCTTTCCTTCAACTTTGATCGCTTCTTCCTTAGGCATACACTTTGACTCCGCTAAAGCTAATAATTAGGTTCTTCCCTTTAATCGACCGCCGCCTTTTTTCAAGAATCCTTCGTAATGACGTGTCAGCATGTGGGATTCCATCTGCGACATCGTATCGATGGCCACGCCGACCACAATCATCAAAGCCGTGCCTCCGAAATAAAACGGAACATTAAAATTTGAAACGAGAATCGAAGGAAGAACGCATACAGCAGCCACATAAGAAGCACCGCCCAATGTCAAGCGGGTCAGAACCCGGTCGATATAATCTGCAGTTCTTTTTCCCGGTCGTATTCCGGGTATAAACCCGCCATGCTTTTTCATGTTTTCTGCGACATCAACGGGATTAAACGTAACAGCCGTATAAAAATAGCAGAAGAAAAATATGAACCCGACAAACAGCAGTTCATAGGAAATATTCCCGGGTTTGATTGCCGCGGCCACACTCTGAACCCAGTCCACCTTTATAAAGCTGGCCAGAGTTGCCGGAAACATGATGATGGAAGAGGCAAATATTGGCGGTATCACCCCTGAAGTATTTATCTTAAGGGGCAGATGTGTGCTTTGACCGCCGTAAAGCTTTCTGCCGATCACCCGTTTGGCATATTGTACCGGAATTCGCCGCTGACCCTGTTCAATAAAGACGATAAAACCAACCACAGCAACCATGAGCACAACCAATAGCAGCAAAAGAAAAATACTGAGTTCGCCGGTTGACAGCAGTCTGAACGAATTGGAAATCGCATTGGGGATGCGAACCACGATTCCGGAGAAGATGATCAGTGAAATACCATTGCCGATTCCTCTTTCCGTGATTTGTTCCCCCAGCCACATGATAAAAGCAGTTCCGGAAGTAAGGGTGATCATGGTCAGCAGTCGAAATCCCCAGCCGGGAACAATGACGACCGGAGCACCGCCGGGAGCCATCATGCTCTCCAAACCGACGCTGATACCAAATCCCTGAATAATGCTAAGAACAACCGTACCATAGCGCGTGTACTGAGTGATCTTTTTCCGCCCCTGCTCACCTTCTTTGGCCAGGCGTTCCAGATGAGGAACGACAACGGTTAGCAGCTGAAGAATAATGGATGCGCTGATATACGGCATGATTCCCAGGGCAAATACGGACAATCGTTCCAGTGCACCTCCGGAGAACATGTCAAAGAGGCCCAGTATCGTTCCCTTGGCTTTGGCAAAAAAGCTAGCCAGCGCCACTGCATCAATTCCAGGAACCGGCACATGAACCCCGATCCGGTACACGATAAGCAGGCCGAGGGTAAAAAATACGCGTTTTTTCAGTTCGGGAATTTTAAAAAGATTCTGAAAACCGCCACCAATCATGCTGTTACCTCGACGGTTCCGCCTGCTGCTTCAATTTTTGCCTTCGCGCTTGTACTGATATGCCCTATTTTGAGGGTAATCGAAGAAGTAATTTCTCCGTTTGCCAAAATCTTGATGGCATCGAACTTTCCCTTGACGATTCCACGCTGAATCAAACTGGCTTCGTCCACAACCGCACCAGCCTCAAACGCGGCAAGTTCACTCAGATTAACGATGGCATATACTTTTTTAAAGATATTAGTAAATCCTCGTTTAGGCAGTCTGCGATGGATCGGCATCTGGCCGCCTTCAAATCCTGGCCTCACACCGCCGCCGGAACGGGCTTTCTGTCCCTTGGCCCCTTTCCCGGAGGTTTTACCTGTGCCAGAGGCCATGCCTCTTCCCAATCTTTTACGATTTTTTCTGGCTCCAATCGCTGGCGACAATTCATTTAAGCTCATCTACTTCTCCTCGGCTTTTACCAGGTGCGACACGGTATTGATCATTCCCCTGATTGAAGGGGTATCCGCATGTTCTTTTGCCTGGTTTAGTTTTGTCAGTCCCAGGCTTCTTAGCACTTTTCTGTGTTTTTCTGGCCTGCCAATCATACTTTTAATCAGTTTAACCGTAAGGATACCGGACATCGCATTTCCCCTTCAATAGAGTTCTTCTACCCGTTTACCCCGTCTTGCTGCTACCTGCTCGCGGCTCTGGAGTTTTCTAAGGCCATCAATAGTAGCCTTGACCACATTGTGTGGATTATTGGATCCCATGCACTTGGTCAGAATATTCTGGACCCCGACAGCTTCCAGTACCGCCCGAACCGCACCGCCTGCAATCAAACCGGTCCCATCGGCAGCGGGTTTCAAAAATACCTTGCCCGCACCGAATTTCCCAAGGATTTCATACGGGATGGTACCTTCGATTAAAGGAACACTGCACATGTTCTTTTTGGCCTGCTCAACGCCTTTTCGAATCGCCTCCGGGACTTCACCCGCTTTTCCCAGGCCGTATCCGACGCTGCCGTTTCCGTCACCCACGACAACAATAGCGCTAAAACTGAACCTGCGTCCGCCTTTCACAACTTTTGCAACCCGGTTGATGTGAACGACCTTGTCAATCAGTTGATTATCGACATTATCTTGTTTGAACAAGTGTATTCCTCCTTCAATCAGAAATCCAGGCCGGCTTCGCGGGCGCCATCGCTGACAGCCTTAACCCGACCATGATACAGAAACCCGTTGCGGTCAAAAACGACTTTTTTAATTCCCATATTGACGGCTTTTTCACCGAGCAGTTTTCCAATAAATATCGCTTTTGCGACTTTATTGTCAAACTTACCCTGAACTTTTACAGCCGGATCAAGTGTAGAGATGGCCACTATCGTTTGACCTCTCGAATCATCTATGATTTGGGCGTAGATATGTTTTGCACTGCGAAAAACGCAGAGCCTCGGGCGCTCGGGGGTGCCGGAAAGTTTTTTTCGAATCCGCAACTTTCGTTTCAAGCGCGCTTGTTTTTTTTCATCAACTGAACTCATCCTGTTTATTCCTTTATCAGATTACATTGTTCAGCAGGTCGTTCAAGAAACTGCACTCTCATTCACTTGCTATTTAGTCCCTGTCTTTCCAGCTTTTCGTTGTATATGCTCTTCTGCGTATTTTATCCCCTTGCCCTTATAAGGCTCTGGAGATCTGAGTTGCCTGATCGTTGCGGCAGTGCGGCCGAGAAGTTCCTTGTCGATACCGGAAAGCGTGATCGTATTGCTCTTATCGACCGTCGCACTAATACCATCAGGCAGATCAAAATTAACCGGATGAGAATACCCAAGGCTCAGCGCCAATACATTGCCACTGACTGAAGCGCGATACCCGATCCCATTTACCTCTAAATTCCGTTGAAATCCGGCATGGACACCGGTTACCATATTGGCAACCAAACTTCGTGTCAACCCTTGGAGCGCATCCGTTTTTTTATCTTCAATTTTTTTAATAATTGAAACGACTCCGCCCTCTATCCGCAATTCAACAGAGGGATGAAGAAAATGGGTTAATTTCCCCTTACCGCCCTGAACCGTGATCTGGCTGCCTACAAGGGAAAGCTTGACTTTATCTGGAATCAGGATCGGTTTTTTACCTATTCTGGACATGTTTCACTCCTCATCCTACCATATTTTACAGAGAATTTCTCCGCCGATATTTTCACTTCTGGCTTGTCGGTCGGTTAATATCCCTTTTGAAGTCGAAAGAATGGAAATGCCCAGTCCATTCAGAACAGGCTTGATATCCTTACCTTTTGTATATATTCGCCTGCTGGGCTTGCTCACGCGCTCCAGACCATATATTGCGTTTGTGTTTCCAGGGGCATATTTCAAGTAAACCCTCAATATTCCCTGTTTATCATCTTTGACAAATTTATAGTTTCGAATGTAGCCCTCATTTTTCAAAACCTTGGCCA
>JAPLJE010000144.1 GCA_026388755.1 Deltaproteobacteria bacterium
GATCCAGGGCCGAATGTCCGATAATCAGGGGCGCCGCCGCTTCTTCAATCAGCCAGGTGATGTATGCCGATGGATAGGCCGAGCGAATGGCGTTTAAAGCCGGAAGGGTGTGAATGACATCGCCGATGGCGCTCAGCTTGATAATCAGGATGTTCACGGTGACAGCCTTCCTGGGAGAAGATCCAGGGCAAGATCCAGGACGTGATCCACGGTGACGGCATTCATGCACCGGTGATCGGTCGGGCAGTCCGGTTTCATGCAGGGGCTGCATGCGACGGGCATGCGAATGATGTGGCTGAGATGACTTCTGGGAGAAGTGGTAGTGTGGTCCGTGGATCCGAAAATAGCGATCTGCGGGATATGCAGGGCCGCAGCCACATGCATCAGACCGGAGTCGTTTGTGATAAACAGGCGGCACTGGCCAATCAGAGAAATGGCCTCTCGCAGCGTGGTTTTCCCGCATAAATTGATGCAGGCATCGCCGACAGTATCTGCGATATATTCCCCCAGATCTTCCTCCTCAGGGCCGCCGAAAATCAGAAAACAGACATCTGGAATGGATTTCAGACGGTTGCAGAGTTCGGCAAACCGGTTTGCAAACCACCTTTTGGCGGTCCCAAAAGCAGCACCTGGGTTGATGCCGATCACGCAGGCTCTGTTAGAACACCCGCTGGCCCTGATAAGCTGAGTGGCCTGGCATTTCTCTGCATCGGATATGAAAATTTCCATTTCAGCAGGATTGGCTATCAATTTTGCACCGTTTAGAATCTCCAGGTAATAGTCGATCTGATGCAGCCGTTTCAAAGAAGGATACCGGTGAACCGGATGGCTGAGCAGCATTTTGCGGGCATCCGTGTCATATCCCAGCTGAATGGGAATTCCGGCCAACCATGCAAGGAATGCAGCCTCAAATGCATTTTGCAGCAACAGGGCAAGGTCAAAGTCGTGTTTGCGCAGGTCTTTGGCCAACCGGAATTTTCCGACAATTCCGCTGTGACGGCCTGCGACATCATAAGAGAGGATGCGGTTGATGTGTGGATTGTTTTCGTATACCGGTGCGACCCAGGGTTTAGCCAGAAGGGTGATATGCGAATGCGGAAAATTCTTTCGCACCGCCCTTAAAAAAGGGGTGCTCATCACGGCATCACCCACCCAGTTGGGCGTTCGAATAAGCACGTGGTGAACGGATGAAGGATTTAATGTTTTCATTTTTTGATTTCTCTGGGCCAGGTGCAGAATGGCCGGGTTTTCCATCGCTGGTGGACCCAGAACCACTGGTCCGGATAACGTCGGATTGCGGCTTCTATAGCCTGATTGTACCGGAGAGTGTTAGCTTCAATATCATGGGTTCGGTCTCCGGTTTGGACCAATTCCAGCTCAGCGCAGAATTCGATGATAAAACGGTTTTGATTCCGAACCATAAAAATCGGCACAACCGGTGCGCGCGTTTTCAGCGCCAGAAGGGCAAACCCCTTGTTGGTACAGGCCCTGTGATCGAAAAATTCCACGAATACGCCCTCATACCAGTCCACGTTCTGGTCCATCAGCATGGCAACCACATGCCCGTTCTTCAATTGCCGGAGAATTTTTCGCATGGCATGGGCATTGGGAATGAGACCTGCGCCAAAGCGGGTTCTCAGGCGAAGAAAAAAAGCATCCAGTGGCGAAAAATCCATAGGCCGGTAAAGAATATCGGCTGAAAAGCCGGCCATCGGTGCCACGGACGGCAGCAATTCCCAGTTCCCTATATGGGCGGTTAATGCCAGAACGCCTTTTCCTTTTGCCAGTGCTGTCCGGATGTGATGCAATCCGTGTATCTCCGCATACTGGTAAAGTTCCGGCAATGTCAACCGATCACTCCATCCGATTTCAAACGGGATGCGCAAGATATTGTAAAAAGACTGAAATGCCAGCATCCGAATCTGATCCGGGCTTTTTTCATGGCCAAAGGCGCGAGTCAGATTCTGAATGGCGATGTTGCGGTGCTTTTTATCGATTCGAAACCACAGGCCGGCCCCGGCTTTTGTCAGAGAATCGGCGATGGGGCCGGGAATGCATCCGACCATTCGAAACAGGGTCGCTATGAGAGCGGTCAGGAAAGAATTGAAAGTATTCATGATGCCGGGTCTTTCAGTCCTTTTTCCCA
>JAPLJE010000448.1 GCA_026388755.1 Deltaproteobacteria bacterium
CACGGTAAATTTGTTCTACGCTTTTCAAGCAGAGCTGATGGCGCATGAGTTTTTAGTCATCCGCAAGTAGTCAAAGACCAGTCGGGTGTTTCGAGTAAGTTGTCTCATTTTTTGAGCGACGTTTCGTACGCCTTTGGATTTGATGATGCCAACGGAAAAACGCCGGAAGCGCGTCATGTTTTCAGGACCGTAACCGGTGCTTATCCGGCTGCGATCTTCATCATAGTTCCAGTCGATGATGTTGTGACAGCTCTCGATGCTCCAATGAAGCCGATTGGTTCTCAGAACACGCTGGGCGTCGGCTTGCTCTAGAGTTCGGCTGGTGATGCCATAGGCGACATCTTTAGAGTACTCGCCCGTTTTTTTATCTATGGTCTCGCGTTCAATGGCAAATGCCTGTCCGACATGTGGGAAATTGAGGTAATCATTCAGCTCGGAGGTAACCCAGATTTTGCGGGTCTCGATCCGGCCATGGTCCGGGGGGTCATAAAGAATGAAATCGGGCTCTTTTCTATCCTGGAAGTAAAAGCGGATATCCTCAAGGAGTGTGGACTGATTTTTTTTGACGGTGAAGTGATAATGCGCATGTCGTAGACGGACAAGGTAGTCGGCAAAATTTCGCTGGGTTAAAAGGGCATCTGCGGTAATGTCCTTGCCCTTAATATCGATGGCATCAAGCAGGGGAATCGCCATCTTGATTTCGTTGGTACGTTTGAGTTCATCATTGTCTCCTACTGGCAGAGAGCCGACTTTTTTTGGGTGTGGCAGCTCTTTGTCTGATGACCGATAGCGCTCATAATGTGGGCTTGATGGCCTTGCTTGTCGATAGCATTGCACATGGTCTTGCCATCAATGGCCAGAGCTTGGTCGTTTCCACCACCATGGGCTTGGTTCCAACGTTGCAGGGCACGGTCCAATTCTGCGGGATCAACACGGATAAGGACATCGCGGATGACGTTATTGCTGGGGACAACGTAGCGACCATTTTCACGACGGCAATTGAAACGCTCCCGTGCTTTGGGGCCGAGGCTTTGTGCCCAATCCGAGATAGCCTGGTATCCCCGCATTCCGCATAGGACGGCCCCGGCTACTATACCTAAAACTGTTGCAAGAGAATGACGTCTGCCTTGCCCCCGGCGGGGATCAGGAATTCCACGGAAGAAGTCGGGTAAGGATTGCATGTGTTTAGCGCTCAGCATAATTTTGTGTCCACCTGTACGATAATGCGGCTGTAAAATGGGTTGGGATAAAAGCGTTTGTGCTTTGGCCTGTAAGGGTTTTACGAATACCATTTTGGGAGACTGAGCTGTGGTACTGTATCCTTGGCGGGTCCGGCGAAAGCCTTTGGTGTCACCCACATACACCCAGTTCGCAGCCCGATAAACGGTGCCTATGAAGTACATTGGGTCGACAAAAGTCTCCATCAGCAGGACCGGATGACCGAAACTCTCCTGCCAATCCTGACAGAGTCTCTTGTGGCATAATGACAGAATGCGAGATGCTAAATTCGGATAATGCCAATCTGGAAGGATCAGGAAACGACTGTTGTTGGTTAATAGCTTCAGACGATCATATTGATGGCGAAAGTCCCAGCCGATCCAGTGATCCCGAGCTTTACACTTCAAGGCTGGAGCGGAAAAGCTAATAAGTGCCACCCATTCATTTAGACAGGTGGCAATATACCAAAGGGTCTCGCTGATTTTTGGCAAGGAACCCAGATAATGGTATTCTTGCATCAGATCCTGGTAGCGCTTTTCTTCGGATTGGTGAACGGGTCGAACAAGGACTTGCTTGAGATCCACGACAATTTCTCCGGATTATGTGTGGGAATGGTTCAATTTTAGTCTCCCTATACGCCATTTCCGGAGATTTGTCCAGATTTTCATTCAACTGGTTAAAATACATTATCAATGAGGCTGGAACGAAATCACCCTGTATGTCGGAATAATCGGCTTGAACTTTCCCCTTTGTCCTGCTACATTCAAACTATCCTACCAAATTTCATCACCTACCATAATTCTGCACAACATGTAAAAACTGGAATTATGTTGGGACAAGCATTTCTTTTAATCATTGTAACTGGTCGTTTTCTATGTGATTGTTCATGATATCATTTGGTCTCATGAAATTGGCGCTCGGTGCTGGAAACATTGCCCCGATTTTAGGAATATGCAGTTACGATTCATGACAATCCGGAGCTGTGAAGGGAATGAAGCCATGGAGGATGTGTATTCAAAAAAGCTGTGGATAGCGCATTACGATAAGAACGTGGAGCCGGAATTGACCTATCCGGATAAACCTTTTTCGGTGATGTTTGCTGAAACGGTGAAGCAGTATGCCGACAAGACAGCCCTGATTTATATGGGCCGGAAATTGAGCTTCATCGAGGTTGATGTGATTGCCAACCGGCTGGCGCATTTCCTGCAAAAATCCGGCCTTTTGCCGGGCGACGTGGTGGGGCTGCACCTGCCGAACATTCCAGCGCATTATATCGGAATGATCGCGGTTCAGAAGGCCGGAATGGTGTCCACGGGACTGAGCCCACTGTTGACGCCGGCCGAGCTGACTCATCAGTTGAACGATTCTGGGACCAGGCTTATCATGACCGTGGATGTGCTCTTTGATAAAATCGCCGATGTGGCGGAGAAAGCCGCGTTTTCGACCGTGGTGGTGTCTGAAATTGCGGATTTCATGCCGGGCATCAAACGGGCTCTGGGAAAACTCCTTAAAAAAATCCCCACGGCCGCGGTGATGCCGCTTAAAGGAAAAACCGTGGTCCGCCTGGCACAGGCGATTCAGGGAATGTCTGTCGTGCCGGTGATGGTTTCCCGAGCCATGGATGACCCGATGTTCATGATGTACACGGGCGGCACGACCGGACCTTCCAAGGGGGCGGTTCTCACCCAGAGAAATTACATGGCCAACCGCCGTCAGGTGCTGACGTGGCTGGATATCCGGGCAGAGGACGTGGCGCTCTCGGCGTTTCCGCTCTTTCACATTGCGGGCCTGGCGCTTGGAGGCTTTACCCTCACCCAGGGTACCACACAGATATGCGTCCCCAACCCCAGGGATACTGTTTTTTTAATTCAGGCCATCAAAACCTGGACGCCGACCTTTATGGTGAACGTGCCCACGGTGTATTTCCAGCTCATGAAAAGTCCGGAGTTCGGCAGGATGAACCTGGGCTCGATCAAATGGTGCCTGAGCGCCGCAGCGCCATTTCCGGCAGAAAACATCCATGAGCTCGAGGCCATCATCGGCAAGGGAAATTTCATTGAGCTCTATGGCATGACCGAAACATCTCCGGTGACCTGCTGCAACCCCCGGTACGGGATCAAGAAACCCAGTTCCATCGGGTTGCCGCTTCCGGATACGGAATTCCTTCTGGTGGATCCGGAAACCGGGCAGCCTGTCGAAACCGGACAGCCTGGCGAGATCCTGATCCGTGGCCCCCAGGTCATGCAGGGATATTTCAACAAACCCGAGGAGACGGCGCATGCCCTTGGAAACGGTTGGATGCATACCGGCGACATTGCCCGGATGGATGCGGAC